>NZ_JBHTKK010000018.1:0-89976 GCF_042675985.1 Oceanobacillus locisalsi | reverse complement strand
TCAAACTCTCCATAAAAGTGTTTGTGTTTCTTAGCTTTCAGAAGTCATTACTGACTTTTTTAAGAAAAACGAGGTTGTCTTTCTTCTTTCGTACTGGTTGTTTTGTTCAGTTTTCAAAGAGCAATTTGTTTGTCGCCTCTAAAAACAGCGACTCAATTAATATATCATTTCTGTAAAATGATGTCAACAACTTATTTTGAAATGAATTGCTGAGTGGGCCTAGGTGGACTTGAACCACCGACCTCACGCTTATCAGGCGTGCGCTCTAACCAACTGAGCTACAGGCCCATCATTTTATGGAGCGGGTGAAGGGAATCGAACCCTCGTCATCAGCTTGGAAGGCTGAGGTTTTACCATTAAACTACACCCGCTTATAAAATTAAAATATCTGGTCGGGAAGACAGGATTCGAACCTACGACCCCTTGGTCCCAAACCAAGTGCTCTACCAAGCTGAGCTACTTCCCGATAATGGTGCGCCTGAGAGGAGTCGAACCCCTAGCCTCTTGATCCGTAGTCAAACGCTCTATCCAATTGAGCTACAGGCGCTTAATAAGCGAACTTTTATATATTATCACATCTAATGAAACGATGCAATCATTTTTTCAAATCAAAATATCAATCAATCTAGCTATTAACCTGTTCAATCAATCGACTTTTAATACTATAGCACGTCCATTTCGTTGATGCAAGCAGAAATCCCCAAAAATATAAAATCAAACTATTCTTTCAAAAACTACCTTTCTTACATACACAAAAACAACTATTATCATACTTGATTTTTGTTCAATCATCCGTCTATTTTTTTGAACAGGGTATAGTGTATAGTTCCGCTCCGGCCAAGTCCTCCGCCGCAGCGGTAACCTTACACCTTACCTTCCAATTCTAGTCAACAACTGTATGGAAGAAATAATCTACCCTTGTTCCAATGGTAAGGGAGTTACTTTTAAAGTGCGTAAATTGAGTTATCAAAAAAAGCAAAACTCCAAAATATCTTTCTCTGTTTCTTCTATATAATTCATACTCCATACAATAAACCACTATTATTTATTGAATAGTACTGCACAAAATGCTATAGTTATGTTGAACAGCTTACCTATAAAGAAGGTGACATAATTGAATGCACAATTTAAAAAAGGAGTTCTCGAACTCTGCGTATTAGTACTGCTTGATAAACAAGATTTATACGGTTATGAGTTAATCAAACGGATTACGGATAAAATCCACATCTCAGAAGGATCGGTCTATCCCGTTTTACGACGTATATTAAAACAGGGATACTGTACAACTTACCTTAGAGAGTCCACGGAAGGACCAAGCAGAAAATATTATCATTTAACGGAGGAAGGAAAAGGTCACCTCCTGGAATTAAAAGAAGCATATGATAATTTTACGCACGGTGTGGATTCGTTAATGAAGGAGGAGAAAAATGAATAAATTAGACTTTTTGGAAGAACTTGCGGTTTACTTACAGAATCTATCATCCGAAGAACAAAAAGAAATTATTCAAGATTTTGAAGAACATTTTGAAATGGGGAGAGCAGAAGGAAAATCAGATAAAGAAATAGTCCATTCACTGGGTTCCCCGCAACAGATAGCAAAAGAATTACAACCTGCACAAGAAAATGAAAGGAAGCAAGCCAATTCATCTAGACAAAGTTCTTTCCATAGAACAGGCATTGTCATTGGACTCTTTTTCTTTAATCTTATTATTGTACTTGGGCCAGCTCTCGGCATTGCTGGTATCATTCTGTCTATATGGGTTAGTGCGTTTTCATTTGTTGCGCAACTTTTTATAGCTGTCGTTCAATGGATTATCCAGCCTGTTTCATTTTATTTATTTGAATTATTTGCTTCTATCACGCTTGCCGGGATAGGGCTGCTTCTCTTCATAGGCGCAAAGTATGTAACAAATGCAGCGATCCATATTTTATCTAAATACATGGCATTGAATGCCCGCTTAGTGAGAGGAGAGAGTCGCTCATGATAACTGTAAAAAGAACCTTCATTTTGGCTATTTTCCTGCTTTTTATCGGCGCTATCGGGATGACTGCCAGCTTTTCAACTTATCAGGAATCTGCTTTCTATGAAGAAACAGAGTCTATTCCTTTTGATGCAAATGAACTCGAGGAGATAGAATTAGATGCAGAAAATACGCAAGTCCGTCTTCATCCGGCTAATGGGGAGGAACCAAAAGCAGTATATTCCGCAACAGGAAAGAAGACAGAAAGGCAAGAACTTCAAACATCTATCGAGGATGGGAAATTGGCTATCCAGATTGAAGAAACCTTCTTTCCTTTCTTTCATATCGATGTGATGTTTCAATCACATGCTGCTTTAGATATTTTTATTCCTGAAAATGCCATGGAAAAGATAGATGTACAGACGACGAATAGCAAAATAACTGCAGCGGATTTACAAACGGATGAGTTGCTGCTTCATACCAGCAACGGAAGAATTGAAGGAGAGCATTTAGAAATACCCTCTCTCCATGTACAATCATCTAACGGAAGCATTGTACTGAATGATATTCAAGGTGATATCCATGGAACAACTTCAAATAGCAAAATTACATTTGATAATATTATTGGTCAAGTAACTGCACATACAAGCAATGGAAAAATTGAACTCGCATCTGTACAAGGTGATGCGAATATGGAAACAACAAACGGAAAAATAGAAGCGCAACATATCTCCGGGAAAACGAATGCCAAAACAAATAACGCAGCTATAAATATAGAAACAGCAAACTTTGAACACCCCATGGATTTGCAAACAAGCAATGGAAAAATTAATATTATGTCGGAACAAGAGCCTGAGAACGCTACTTTCGATTTACGCACGAATAACGGTACGATTCGTGTATTTGATTCAAAAGAATGGGATGTTACTTACGGAAATGGGGACACAATGATTAAAGCCCATACTAGTAACGGCGGTATTACGATTGAATAATTTACTCTCCTTATTGTCATTCTTCCGATAAAGAAAACGAAATCAAAAAGACTGCTCATGATTATTTCAGAGCAGCCTTTTTGTATTATTGGATTCAGATGAATCATTCAGAAAAACAAACAGAAGGATGCTGTTTTACTTTTCCTCCATCCGCTGTACCACAGCTTCTCTTTCCGGCATGCCTCCCTGTGCTCCAATTTTTTCTACGGATAAAGAGGCTGCAGCATTTGCAAATTGAATTGCCTTTTCCACATCATTTTCCTTTGCATATTCTGTCACAAAAGCACCATTAAAGGTGTCACCTGCTCCGGTAGTATCTTTTACGTTCGCTTGAAAAGGCGGAATGGTTTTCTTTTCTCCATTTGGCAACATAAAAGCAACGCCCTGTTCTCCTCTTGTTTCAATAATTTTTCCTTTTATCAGAGAAGGATCTACAGAATGCTCCAACTCCGAAAGTTCCAGCTCATTCGGCGTCAAAAAAGTTACCTTCTTTACAACCGATTCTGGAATATCCGCAAATGGTGCCGGATTAATAACGACCGGAATATTATGTTTATAAGCAAGATCTACCGTATACGCAATGGTTTCCATTGGTATTTCAAATTGCATTAAAATGATGTCACTGGAAAGTATGATATCTTCTTTCTCTTTAAGCCTTTCCGGAGTGATATGATTATTAGCACCCAAAGTGACAATAATCCGGTTATCTCCCTCAGAAATAATAATCGTAGCAACACCTGTTGATGCATGAGGAACAGTGATAATGGCTTCGTCCCTCACTCCTTCATCACGGAATCGTTCTTTTAGACTTTTACCAAAAGCATCTTCACCCACAGCTCCCAACATGACAACGTCTGCTCCGAGTCTGGCTGCTGCAACAGCTTGATTAGCACCTTTTCCGCCAGGATATGTGGTGAATGATTCACCCATAATTGTCTCCCCTTGGGCAGGTATTTTATCTGTTGTTGTTACCATATCCATATTGATACTCCCGACAACGCAAACGCTTGGTTTTCTCTTCATATTCCCCACTCCTTCACTTGGTTGATTGCCGTTTGATCAGCTGGACAGTGTATTGTTCCGAATCACATTCCTTCTGATCATTTTCCATCTGGTCTATGATGATTTCTACCGCTCGCTTCCCCATTTCGTAAATAGGCTGTCCTATGGTCGTTAACGCAGGTGTGGTGATTTTCCCTATTTCAATTCCGTCAAATCCAATGACCGCTAAGTCTTCCGGTACTCGTAAATGCAAAGCTTCCGCCGCTTTTAAAACGCCCACGCCCATTAAATCATTCGCAGCAAACACGCCATCGATTTCTGGATGTTTTTGTATTATTTCTTTCGCAGCATGATATGCCCCGTCAAAAGTGTATTCTCCCGGGGCGATGTAGTCCTTTTCACAAAAACCGTCTTCCTGCTGCATAACGTCCAAGTAACCTTTTTTACGTTCTGCTGCACTTGTTGTATCCGCTGGTCCGCTTATATGCGCAATCCTCCGACAACCGGTTTTCTGCAAATACCGTACCGCTTCGACCGCTCCCGCTCGGTTATTAACTGTAACAGAAATCATATCCGCTATTTCTCTATCTAAAGCGACCATTGGCACATCTACTTTATGTAAGGTTTCCAGAGGAATCGAACTTGAAACCATCACGACACCGCCAATTGTCTTTTGTAACAGCGTGTGCAGATATTTCATTTCTTTTTCTCGATTATTATCTGTATTACAAAGAATAAATGTATAGCCTGATTTATTTGCTGTATCCTCCACTGCTCGCGCCAGTTCAGGGAAAAATGGATTCATGATATCCGGTACAAATAATGCAATCATGTTAGACGTACCTTTAAAAAGTGTTCTGGCTACGTCATTGGGACGGTAATCTAACTCCTGAATCGCAGCTTCTACCTTGTCTTTCGTTTTTTCATTTATATATCCATTCTTATTCATCACACGGGAAACTGTAGCTACAGATACGCCGGCAAGTTTTGCAACTTCTCGAATTGTCGCCATACCATTCCTCCTCTGACAATATGTAACCCGTTACATATTATTGTAAAGCGATTACAAATTGTTGTCAATGTTTTCATTGCTGAGGCACCTCAAGCATAATGCGTTTAGCATTGCTTTATCCATATACAGATGATGCAACTGCGATTAAAAAACGGATAAACCCTAATCCAAGTTCATCCGTTCGTTCTTTTAACACAGTGCAACTGTACGCTTTGCTCAGTAATAAGCAGCAGCGGATATCAAGTTCTCTGCTGAATAAAATCGCCCTTTATATACTTTCCGATTCTTTTGGTACGGCTTGTTTCGATCCGGCCTGTAACCTTAAGAAGTAAAAGATCCCGACAATAATCAGGACGCCGCCTATCATCTCCACAGGAGTAAGCATTTCCTGCAATAGAATAACAGCCAAAATCGAAGCTCCAACCGGTTCCCCTAATGTGGCCATAGAAACCGTTGTTGTATTAACATAGTTTAATAACAGATTAAAAATAATATGTGCTCCTGTCGGGAAAATAGCGAGCATGACAAATACCATCCAATCGTTCGTACTATAGCCCGTGAAGGATATTCCGGCAATTAGATTAAAAACAGCCACTGTCATCCCTGCAACGAAAAATACTAAAAAGCTGTACACCCAATGATTAATAGATTTTACATTTCGCTGGCCGATCATTAAGTAAAGTACAACAGAAACAACAGCGAGGAAAGACAGAACATTTCCCAGAAAAGCTGCACTGCCGCCTCCGAAGCTTCCTCCCCCAACGACAACAACACCAATAAAAGCAATTCCCATGGCTAATACTAACCGCATGTCTAATTTTTCTTTAAAGAAAATCATACCTCCAATTAATGCAATTGCAGGCTGTAATGCTAAAATCAACGTAGAGCTTGCCACGGTTGTATGTTTTAAAGATTCAAACCATAAGCCGAAGTGGCCTGCCAGAAAGATACCGGCAAATACAATGGCTATCCATTCTCTTCGTTTTATCTTAGCAAATGAATCTCGATGTCTAAAAACGATCGGCAAAATTAAAGCACATGCTAAAAACATCCGATACATAACCATAATGGTAGAAGGTGCATCCGATAATTTAACAAATATGGCTGATAACGATATGCAGATAATCGTAATAACTAGCAGGATATTAATGTTTCTTTGCTTCAATATTCCCCCTCCTTCTAAGTTTGAATTTTGCTTTGTTCAGAAGAGATTTCCCGTAAAATAACGTCATTACCGAATAATAATAGCATGATAAATACTTTTTTCACATCGATTTAGCTCGTAACTACAACTTTCGCATCTTAAAAAGTAACTTCTCTTCCATAGGAACAGGGGGAGATCGTTTCTTCCCATATCTGTTGAAGGTAAGGTGTAAGAAGGCTACCGCTGAACTGCTACCTGCGGCGGACCGTTTTGCTTTCCGACGTACAACGGTTTTTGATGGGGCGAATAACCGCAGTCCTATCGAAAACCGTTGTGCATCGTAGGGCGATCTGAAGATCCACTTGAAATGCGGGTTTCTTTTCAAGTTAGCTGAAGCCGTTCCCCACGGCAGACTAAGAACGCAACGTCCTGTTGCAACGTCTGCACTAGTACGTCCTGTACGTCGGAAAGCGGAGAGGTTGGCCGGAACGAAAGCTATGCACCATGTTCATCCTGGAACAGCAAGTTTTATATACTTATTTTTAGGTGCGAAAGTTGAGCTCATAAAATACGTACATCTATTTCATTACGGAAACATACTGCAGTAAAACCGGCATGACTAATAAGTAAACGTCACATGATTTTCTTTTAGCGTTTCTTCCAATTTACTCAACTTTTTAATAGAGTCTCCGGAAAAACGCTTCCCGAATTCAACAATTAACGCTTCTACTAACGTAATCGTCGGGATAATAGAAAATTTATCTTCGCTTACTTCAATTTGTAAAGTGACAGTCGCATAATGAATGATGGGGCAAGATATGTGATCCGTAATTAAAATAATAGGAACTCCTATGTCATAAGCTACTTTTACTGCCTGAATAACTCTTTCTGTGTACGGCTCAAAAGCAAATACAATCAATACTTCCTCTTTTTCAAGCTGCAACACCTTATCAAAAACGACTTCTGTATCATAGCTTAATTGTCTTAATTTAGGATAGAATTCCCCCATTAGCTGTTCAAAATAAAGCGCGACTGCTCGATAGGGTCTTGTTCCAAATATATTGATGCACGAAGCTTTACTCATCATATCAACAGTTTTATCAAAGTTTTCCAATAAATCTTCATTTAACGATTTATCAAGTAAATCTACGGATTCTTTACTCATCTGAACCATCGTATGTTCATATTCCTTATCTTCTTGAACATCTGACAGAGAGTCCTTCAATTTCCATTTTGAATTTGTCTTCTCGGTTAGAGATGCGTCATAAATGTCCTTTCTAAAATCATTAAAATTGTCGTATCCTAAAGAATGGATTGTCCGCATAACTGTTGAGATTCCGACACCTGATTCGTCAGAAAGCTCCTTTACTGTCATTAAACCTAAAGAAGAATAGTTTTTCAAAATAAAGTCACATAAATACCTCTGTCTTTTTGGTAAACTATCCTTCAGGTTAACCATTTCCTCTAATAAGGATGGATTATTGTCTGCCATTACGCTTCCTCCCCTTAAAATATCCACTGTATATAACGTATCTATCCTGGTTATTCATTTCATAGATACGTTCATTTCATCTGTGTATATAGGAGATTATAACTTATCATGAAGCAAACGTCATGACGAACAATTCAGGGTCGAGTGCTTAGGATTTGGAAAAATAACTTCAACACCTACTTCACTGCCTTTAAATTCTCCCTTTCTGGAATCTCCTCTGTCTTTGCTTTTGACCTTAAACGAAACGCTCCGACTACCAAAATAACAAGAAATATATATCCTAAATAACCTACAATAGGAAACACAATAGAAATCAATTCAGAAAAACCATACAAGCTTAAACTGCTGGCAACAATTATAGTAATAATACTGAATATGTTAAATCCTTTTGTTTTTGGTTCAAAGAAACGGGAGCTAAAGGAGAAGAACATACTTACTCCTGTTCCATAAATCATCCCGAATAAAGCAACAGAAAATATCAAGCCTAGCAGTGGAGATATTTGAGTTGCCAATCCCAACGTAGGCATTTGTAAAGATGCAACGACATCTATATTTTGAAAAATAGCCATGTTGCTGACCAGTACTAAAACACCGCATAGCAGTCCGCCTAAGAAACCACCGGCTGCAGCATGTTTTCCATTGGTTTCACTTCCTCCCATGATAAACAGCATCGCTGCATTCGTGAGCGTAACAACAGATAAATAGTTAAAAGCTGCTGTAAACCAATTATTTGTAACAGAAGCTTGCTGTAATGCGATGGATTCCATCTCTGCAGTTGAATTATCGCTTGTTATTAAGCTATAAATATTTACAAAAACAATAACAAGTAAAAACACTGGTGTTACAACAGCAAGTACTTGGATTACTTTTTTGACTCCCGTCATAATTGTTATCAACACTAATACAGACATCAATATCGTCCCCATATATGTCGGTATTTCAAATTGTTGACTGAATATAGGGCCGGCTCCAGCTAGCATAACTAGTCCAATTCCAAACAATACGAAGATAATGACAATGTCATACCCCATTCCTAAATAGCGACCGCTAATCTGGCGTATAACTTCCATATGTGAGATAGCTTTTAACTTGTATCCGATACTTACTAATAGCATCCCGGTAATACCAAACAATATCGCTACAGCAATTGCACCAAGGATTCCAATTTGGCCGAAACTTGTAAAGTATTGCATAATCTCTTGCCCGGAGGCAAATCCAGCACCTAAAACTGCCCCTATAAAGGCACTGCTTATTTTTAATATACTTTTCATAGGATCTCCCTTCCTAACTAAAAGCCTTTTGCATAAAGTAAAACATTATACAGCGAGAATTGTTGCATTCCCGTCTAAGTATCTTTTTGTACAAACCTGGTCCATTACTGGCTATGCAAGTTCTTTCTATTCTTGTAATGCAAGTCTTACAGGCAGTTGCACAGTGATAAACCCGTATGAAATGATAATCCTCTATTGGTAAGCGTTTACATTCAAGGGATTATCATTTCCTTTTTCAACAAAGTAAAGGGTATCTTCATATAACTGATCAAATAATCATTTTAAGAAAACACGATAATTTGTATTACATGCGTTCTACTATCACAATTGAACTTTATACTATAAATTATCGCGTACAATAAACTCATGCTTTATCATGATCCATCAGCCATGTATACCTCCGGCTGCACATGAGAAAATGTTGTTAATTCTTGACTAATCTCAGACCCCAAGAGACTATTAATATCTTGTGCCGCAGTAAATCCAGATTGAATAGCTGTCTCTGTATAAGTTGACCCTAAATAATCTCCCGCCAGGAATAAACGGCCGTCAGGTTTTGTTAACATAGGCTGTAGCTCCGCTCGTCCCGGAAAAATATAAGCAGATCCAAATGGATATTTATTGACCCGAGCCTCAACAACATGATCGCTGAAACCTGGAAATATATCATCTAAATCACGCAAGATAATATCGAGGATTTCTTCTTTCGGTTTATCAATTAAGCGGCTTCCGCTTTCGCCAGGTGAAAATGTCATGATACTGCTCCCCGGCTGTCTTTTTGTTTCTCTGGCCCGAATTAAATTGGTTTGATTCAAAATAATGTCAAATGCTCTTTTTGGTGTTGCAAAAGAATAAACATTATCCCAGACTTGCGGTTCTGTTTCGTCCGTCAGAAAAGCTGCACTTACATGCGGTCCATAAGTTACTTTATCCAGTGCTTCGCCAAGTTCCGAATCAATATTTTTTGCGATTTTTCTTGTTATTGTAGCAGGGGTAGCAAGCACGGCATAACGAGCTTCCTCGACATACTCCACACCATTTTGCGTATATTTTACTTCAACCGAATCTTTTTTCTGAAACACTTCTATCACTTTTGCATTCAGTTGAACACTTTCCCCTAACTCTTTTGCAATCGTATCTGTAAGCGTGGACGGCCCTCCGTCAATATTTCTTCCAAGTCCATCGCTTTTATTCCACACCGTGTGAAAATAACCTATACCTGATCCGGCTGTAATGGTTTCCGGGCTGCCTGTGGAACGGCTGACAGTAGGTCTGAAAATCGAATCTGCATCGGTTGGTAATTCGCCGGTGAAATCGGTAAATGTCCGGTCATCCATAAATTCTAAGATACGCTGTTGTTGCACCCTGTAATCTTCCCCAGGTTTTCTCTTCGCTATTTGTCCATATCTGATCACGGCTGCTCGCACTTTTGCACCAGCACGTATCAAAGCAAATCTTGATTTCCATGACATCGGAGCTCTAAAAGGATACGTTTCAACTCCACCTTTTAAAAGCAGTTTTCCATTTAACGACATTGCTGTCAGCGTACCAGGCACAGGGGAAGATGTGATACCTACAGACGTCAGTAATTCATCTGTCGCTGAACCAGGACCGGCATAGAGATGTCCTCCCCAATTCAACCAGTAATCTCCCCGGCGCTCCGAGTGTACACGTCCGCCAATACGTTCTTCTGATTCCAAAAGCAATAAGTCATGGTGTTTCAGACGCCAGGCTGCAGACAGCCCGGCAAGTCCTCCACCAATAATGATGACATCCTTCATTTTACCTCCTCCGTTTGTAACACATCTGCATCTGTTAACAGCTTCTTTATTTTCTGACGGTATGCATCTGATGCAGGTACTAAAGGCGACCTGCTGTTTCCGCCTGGTAATCCCAACGCTTCTAAACCAGCTTTCACCGTACCAGGAATCACTTCTTCCTCAATGGCATCATAAAGCGGCATTAATTTTTGATTTAAGTTAATTGCTTCGTTAATGTTATTTTCATTAACAATAAGGTTATATAAACGAACCATTTCAGCTGGTACCAAATTATGCACAACACCGATGGATCCTTGTCCGCCAATTGCCAATGTCGGGACAATCAAGTGCTCCAATCCAGTTAACACAGAAAAATTATGATTCTCTTTGGTAAGTGTTAACAATTTACTCGTATGCTGCTGATCAATTGTATTTTTAATACCAACAACGCCATAGATTTGGCTAATCTTTTGGATTAACTCCGGACTTAATTCGACATTTGTCGCTTCAGGATAGTGGTAGATAACAATGCCAATATCTGCATTCTCCGCAACCGTTTTATAATAATCAATGATTCCCTGCTCACTTGTTTGCATATAATAAGGACTGATGACTAACGCCCATTCCGCACCTGCGTCCGATGCAAATTTCGTCAGATTTATCGTATCTTCCGTCCGATGGCATCCTGTTCCAGCCATCACTTTCGCTCTTCCTTTTACTTTTTCACAAACATATTGAATCACTTCTTTTCTTTCTTCCACACTCATTAATGAATATTCTCCAGTACTTCCACCGACCAGTACGGTATCAATCCCATTTTCAAGTAAATGGTCTAAAACCGCTCCAATTCCTTCATAGTTAATGGTATTATCTGCGTTCATCGGTGTTGGTAAAGCTGGAATCATTCCTGTTGGTTTTGTCATGCCAAAAACCTCCTATTATTTTTTATTCGTTATCTTCATCTTGCTCTATATTGACAAAAACACTTTTGACTTCTGTATAATTCTCTAAGCCATATTCTCCGCCCATTTCCCGTCCGATACCGGATTGTTTATATCCTCCAAACGGCATTGTTTCCCATTCTTGTCCGACATCATTAATCCATACCGTTCCTGCCTGCAGCTTGCTGGCAACATAGTGCCCTTTTCTGATATTCTCCGTCCATACGCTTGAAGCCAAACCATATACGCTGTCGTTTGCTCGCCGAATTCCTTCTTCCACCGTATCAAATACGTGAACGGTCATAACCGGCCCAAAAATTTCTTCTCTTGCGACAGTCATATCGTCCTCTACATCAGCAAAAATAACTGGTTTAACAAAATAACCTTTATCAGATACTGGCGTGTTATCCCCAATTAGTTTTGCACCTTCCTCTATCCCCGTCTGGATGTAACCAAGCACTGTTTGCTGCTGTTTTTTAGATACAAGCGGTCCCATATCTGTCTCTGGGTCCATGCCGTGGCCGAGGTTAATTTTCTCCAATTCTTCGGAAAGCCCTTGTAAAACTTTGTCATATATATTTCTTTGTACATATACTCTGGTACACGCACTGCAGTTTTGCCCATGGTTATACATCGTTCCAGAGAAAGCGCCTTCAATTGCTTTTTTAATATCAGCATCTTCCAGAATAATGCTAGGGGATTTCCCGCCTAATTCCAGCGTCACGCCTTTCAATTGGTCTGCAGCTTTCTTCATCACATCTTTTCCTACATTCGTTGAACCGGTAAATGCTACTTTATCAATCAGCGAATGTGTAATAACCGCCTCGCCGGCTTCTCTTCCAGATCCAGGTACGATATTAACGACACCGTCTGGAAAGCCTGCTTCTTTAAATAATTTTGCGATATAAAGCAATGATAATGGTGTCTCGCTAGCTGGTTTAATAACTACCGTACATCCTACTGCAAGTGCAGACCCCAACTTCCAGGCAGCCATTAACAGCGGAAAATTCCATGGAATAATCTGGCCAACCACGCCAACCGGTTCATGTACCGTATAATTGATATAATCCGGAGACACATTTGTTGTCTTTCCCTGAATCTTTGTAGCAAACCCGGCATAATACCTGAAATGCTCAATCGTACCATCGACATCATCTGTCAGAGCTACTTTATAGGGTTTTCCATTATCCAGTGATTCCAATTGAGCTAATTCTTCACGGTGTTCCTCCAGCAAATCTGCAAATTTATAAATTATACGAGAGCGAGAAGACGCTTCCATTTTTGTCCAATCACCTTCATCAAAAGCGGTCCTTGCTGCTCTTACTGCATGATCAACATCATCTCTATCTGCTTTATAAACTTGAGCAATTCTCTCCTCCGTGGCAGGGTCTAAAACATCAAATTTATTACCTGCTGCGGCATTGACATAATCTCCATTAATATAGAGACCAATACTATCTTCCAGAAATTCTTTTACCCTTGGTTTTAAATCAAAATGAAGCGTTTGCATTATTGTCCTCCTTTTGAAAATGTAATTTTTAGAATTTCCTTTACTTTATCATATAAACGAATATATTTAAACCCTTTTTATTAAAAAGGAATAAATATATTCAAAACTTAATTCAAAAATACTCTCTATCGATGATATATTTCACTTTTTATCAGGAAACAATTAATTTATGGTATGGTAAGGATAATAATTATATATTTTAAATACATGCAAAGAAAAAGGAGAAATCATGCCAAATTTAAAAGATCAAGTCGTACTTATAACCGGAGCAAATCGTGGACAAGGGAAAGATATTGCCAAACACTTCGCTTCACTTGGCGCAAAAGTAGCAGTTGGCGCGAGGAATCTGGAGGATGCAGAGGCTCTGTCAGTGGAAATAGGGCAACATCAAAGCCTTCCTGTCCAATTAGATGTGACAAAAGAAGCTGAGTGGACAACTGCAGTCCAATCGATTATGCAAACGTATCATAAAATAGATGTACTCGTTAATAATGCAGGTATCTTCACCAAAAAACCTTTGCTAGATACCACTGTGGAGGATTTTCAACAGTTAATTCAGGTCAATCAGCTTGGGGTTTTTATGGGGTTACAAGCAGTCGCGCCCTATATGGAAAAACAACAGAAAGGATCGATTGTTAATAATATATCTATCTCTGCTTTTGCGCCTATCAATGAATCGGCAGCTTATGCAGCTACCAAAGCGGCTGTGTCCAACCTTTCCAAATCTGCCGCAATGGAATTAGGGCCTAAAGGTATTCGGGTAAACGCCATTCATCCCGGCGTTATTGAAACAAATATGGTTAGCAGCAGTAACTTGAATGTTAATGAAGCTGAGGCTATTCCGTTAAAAAGGCTCGGGCAGTCAAAAGATATCGCACAAGTCGCCGCTTTTCTTGCTTCCGATGAGAGTGCTTATTGTAATGGGGCTGAAATTGTAGTCGACGGCGGGCTTACCTTAGGAACAGATGTTTAAATAAAAAAGAAGCCGAAGCAGCCACTGTGTCTATCCACAGCACTGCTTCGGCTTCTCATTTTTAATCGATTACTCGGTGATTTTCATCGACCTGCAGCTTTTCCGTCTTTTCTACAGCGGCAACAAATCCATCACCATGACAAACAGTGCACGTATACTGCCACTGTTCATCATCTCTTAATAAGCCAGTTCCGTCACAAGCTTTACAAGCATGTTCCTGAGATCCCATAGCTGACTTCCTTTCTACTGTTTTTCTTTAATCCAATTAATAATTCCGCCAGCAAGAAGAATGTCAAGATGACGTTTTGTTAAATCATGCTGGACTGTAATGGTACGGTCTGTTCCTTTTAATTTAATATCGAACTGGTGCTGGTTCTGAATTGTTTGATGGATATTTCGAAATTCCAGCACGTCTTCCTGACGAACCATATCATAATCTCCTTCATTAACAAACGTTAATGGTAAAATACCGAAATTAATCAGGTTCTGCAGATGAATACGGGCAAAGTCTTTCACAAGTACGACCTTCAAGCCTAGATAACGAGGAGCAAGTGCTGCGTGTTCCCGGCTTGAACCTTGTCCGTAGTTAAAGCCGGCTGCTACCATATGGCCGCCTTCATCACGTTTCTTCATCGCCTTTTCATAATACGCATCATCAATAATTTCGAATGCAAAGGTACTGATTTTTTGAATATTACTGCGGTATGGTAAAACGCGTGAACCGCCGGCAAGTATTTCATCTGTGGAAATATTATCTCCCATTTTTAGTAACACTGGAAGATCAAAATTATCCTCAATCGGATCAAAATCTGGAATCGTAGTGATATTCGGTCCTTTTTCTAATTCAACTTGAGAATTATCTTTCGGAGGTTCTTCCAGCATTCCTTCTTTTCGGAAAACAGTTGGTTCTTGTACTTTCGGATAAGGCATATCCAATGTTCTCGGATCTGTAATAACACCTGTTAACACAGAAGCAGTTGCTGTTTCCGGACTGCATAGGAAAACACTGTCTTCTCTTGTTCCTGACCGGCCTGGAAAGTTTCTTGGCGTTGTCCGTAAACTATTTTTTCCTGTTGCCGGCGCCTGCCCCATACCGATACATCCATTACAGCCTGCCTGGTGCATCCGGGCGCCTGCGGACAGTAAATTCGCAATATGTCCATTTTCTACAAGCTGCTCCAACAATTGACGAGAAGTTGGATTAATATCCAAGGAAGTACCATTGGCAATCTCTTTTCCCTTCACAATCTCACTGGCAATTGCAAAATCACGATAACCCGGGTTAGCAGAAGAACCGATATAAGACTGGTAAATATCTTCTCCAGCCACTTCAGAAACGGGTACAACATTTTCCGGACTAGATGGTTTCGCAATCAAAGGCTCCAGCTCAGATAAATCAATTTCTTCATGTTCATCATAAACCGCTCCGTCATCTGCTTTTAATTCAATCCATTCATCTTCCCGTCCTTGCTGTTTTAGAAAATGCTTTATTTCTTCATCTGATGGAAATACGGTAGCAGTCGCGCCAAGTTCTGCTCCCATATTGGCAATAACGTGGCGATCCATGGCAGATAATTCTTTCACACCTGGTCCATAGTATTCAAGGACTCTGCCTACACCGCCTTTTACGCCATGGCGACGAAGCATCTCTAAAATGACGTCTTTAGCACTGACCCAATCAGGTAATTTTCCTTTCAATTCAATCCCCATAATCTGCGGCATTTTTACATAATAAGGTTCGCCGGCCATTGCCAACGTAACATCGATACCGCCTGCTCCCATAGCCAGCATTCCCATACAGCCATTTGCGCATGTATGACTGTCGGAACCTAATAAGGTTTTGCCAGGACGTGCCAGTTGCTGCATGTGAACAGGATGGCTGACACCGTTTCCAGGTCTGCTGTAATAAACACCAAATTTTTGAGCTGCACTTCGTAAAAACAAATGGTCATCCGCATTACGGAAATCTTCCTGAATCAAGTTATGATCCACATATTGCGCTGAAGCTTCCGTCTTGACCCGGTCGATGCCCATCGCTTCCAATTCCAGCATAACCATTGTACCTGTGGCATCTTGTGTCAAAGTCTGGTCAATCTTCAGACCAATTTCTTCTCCAGCCTTCATCTCTCCTGACAGCAAATGATCCTGAATTAATTTTTGAGCTGCATTAAGCTGCATGATTTCTCCTCCTTATGGTATACTGTCTTGTTTAGAATATGCTTATATAATTATTATTACACGTATCAAATAAAGTTAAACTGCTTATTGTGCCGAAAAGACCATCGTTTTTTTCCGGCATGTATCCGTTGCTATTCTAAGCAATTATTTCTACACATATTATCAAATAACATTCGCTTTATTTTGATTTTCTTTTCCTTCTCATCTCGGCAAAAAACAACACTGTAAGCAAAACCAGCTATCAGAAAATCGATCCCCCCATTCCAATAAGGTTCACCTCCAATAACAAGTCTCAAAATGAGTCTCATAATAGAGCTTATGAAAGCAAGTAAAGGCCATCTTCCCATCGCCTCTACTCTATCCCCGCTCCTTCCCGATTCTAGATATATATATTTACCCTAAAAAAGCATAAGAAACAGGGAACTACCTTCATTATATTATGAAAAGAAAGGCAGATACCAAAAAAATGCATTCATTATTGCACTTACAGAATAAGCTCTATATAATAAATAAAAACATGTATTGCAATAACCTCAAAGGGGAGTAGCATAATAGCAGCTGTCGTCATTACAGGAGAAATCCTCGGCACTGCTGGCAAGCGTTTCAACGGTTGCTTGCGAGACCTTTGTCCAAAAACAAGTGGGCAAAGGTCTCTTTTTATTACCTTTCGCCACACTTACTTTAAGGAGGAAAAAAGATGTCTAAACTAACCAAGCTTCTAAAGTCGCGAATGGTAAAAGAAGGAATAAGACAAGCACAAAAGCATGCCGTACCTGTTATCAAGAAAGAAATTGCCAAAAGGAAAGGCACATTTAAAAAATAATGACACACTCTATATACGCCTACTATGTATCCACTGTTTTATTTGCTGACAACACTAAACGTGTCCATGTACTTCAGCATCATAGCGATTTATTGCTGTATGGCATGGGAAGAAGTGCAGCCGTATTTAAAATGAAATATGAAAACAGGGTCATTAAAATATTTTATCCGCAATACAATCAAATTACAGAAGAAGAGAAACAAAACTATGAAAAATTAAATGGGAGCACCTATTATCCCGCTATTTATGAAGCAGGCATCAATTATCTGGTAATGGACTTTATGGAAGGCAAAACATTTTTTGAATGTCTTGCAGAAGGAATCCCCCTAAAACCTTACCATATCAAGCATGTGGACAATGGTTTACAATATGCAAGAAGTGTTGGATTAAATCCTTCAGATATACACTTGCATAACCTGATTCTGACAAACAATGATAACGTGCGCATCATTGACGTAGCACGGTTTTCCCAAGAAAAAGCATGCACGCAATGGGACGATTTAAAACGTGCTTACAGACAATATTATCAACGCCCTTTTTTCCCGAAAAAGGTTCCAAAATGGGTGATGCATACGATAACAAAGTTGTACCGTCTGTATAAATATATACCTCAAAAAAGGAAAAGATCGAAATGCTGACTCTTTTCCTTTTTACTCAACTTCGCACCTTAAAAAGTAGCTTCATTTCCAGAGAAACAGGAGTTGGTCGTTCTTTTGTTACCTCCCTTGACAGGAATAGATGGTAAGGTGTAAGGCGACCGCTGCGGCGGACCGTTTTGCTTTCCTAAGAACGCAACGTCCTGGGGTTGCGGTTACCAATGTTGTCAGGTTAATATGACCGCTACGGAAAAACACTACGCTTTCCGTGGGCTTGTCCTCAGCCTCCTCGAAAAAAAGAAGTTCGCTTTTTTTCTGCGGGGTCTTCACACTGCGCATTCCCACAGGAGTCTCCGTATTTTTCCTCCGCTAGTTAGCTTTCATGCTATCTGCTAGTAGCAACTATAATCTTTTGAAAATTCATTAACCTGACAACATTGCTGCGGTTACTCGCCCCATCAAAAACCGTTGTACGTCGGAAAGCGGAGGGCTTGGCCGGAGCGGAAACTGTACAGCCTATCTTGTTCAAAAAATAAAAGCATGATTGAACGAAAAGTAAGCATGATAATAGAAATCATGTTCATCCTGGAACAGCAAGAGTTATATGCTTATTCTCAGGTGCGAAAGTTGATTTTTTATATTCACTCGACCATACGCTAAATAACTGCAGCCATTTTTACCGTTTGAAAAGTATGATTCAATAAAGTCTCGCTAAACGTTTTTACATACGTGAATCCATGCTTCCGGTAAAATGTTTCTGCTTGGTGATTCCCCTTCTCCAGGTAAACCACTAGTTCATCGCCGCTTTGTAACGCCTTCTTTATTTCCTTTAAAAGTGCGCTGCCCAAGCCTTTGGATTGAAATGCAGGAGCAACATAAATAGCAGAAAGATCATTTTCTTGCTTACTTCGATGCAGATTTGCGAATGCCACAACGTCATTTTCCATTTCCCCTACGAAAAAGGTTGTCTTCTCCAGTTTATGATGGAGTTGATCGATAGAATACGCTTTTGCTAAAAATTGTTCTTGAACCGACATCGGAATCAAATCTTTATAAGCCGCTTCCCATGCTGTTTGAGCAACCTGCTGAACGGCAGCAAAATCAGCTTTTACTGCTTTTCTTATAATTATTCCCATTTAACTGCATCCCCCATCTCATTCATATACTGATGCACAATGTTTATTTTACTTCCTCATTCCTCATCCGTACGCAATTTTGTCCATTGCATACTTTTGGTATATAGATCCTTTTGAAGATCTTCATTATACGTAATAGGAGAAGTCTGCTCTATCTTATTGTCTTTAAAAAACGCACCTGTCGTGTCTGCTACTTCATCGGAAGTTGCTAGATAAATTGGAATTGCTGCACCTTGTTCCGGATTTTTTGAAAATAACTTCATCACGGGACGCAGCCACTTTGGTGCCAGACGTGTTGCTTGCGGCGTGTAAATAAAGCCCGGGTGCAGCGCATTAATCGTAACGCCGTTGTTTTCCAAACGTTTACTCATATAATACGTCATCATAAGCACAGCCGTTTTAGCTGTTTTATACGCCTGCATCCCTGCATAATCGGATGACGTTTGATGGACAGCGTCTTCCGGATGAAAATGTTTATCCTGCACAACAGATGCAATGTTAATAATTCTCGCCGGATGGGAAGCTTTCAATGTATCAAGCAGCAAATGCGTTAATAAAAATGGTGCCAAATAATTCACCGCAAAAGTCATTTCAAAACCGTCCTTATTTACCTGGTATTGACCAAATACGCCACCCGCATTGTTTATTAAAACATCTAAGGTTGTATAATGCTTCTGAACTTGTTCTGCCAGTTCCCGTATATCCTGCTGAGAGGACAAGTCAGCAATGCGTAAATCAACATCCTTATTGCCAGTAGAGTTTATTATTTTTTGACGAGCTTCTTCTCCTTTTTCGCCATTTCTGCACACTAAAATGAGCTGATAATTTTGTCTCGCCAGCTCAGCAGCTGTTGCGTAGCCAATCCCTGAATTTCCCCCTGTTATCAAGGCTGTTTTTCTTTCCATAAATATTCTCACCCTCCTTAAAATAATGCCCTATGCACAGCAGAAATAAATAATATACTTTGAAACTATAGCAATGAATTAACGTACTTCCTCCTTAAAAGCCATGTTCTCATAATGTTTGTACAGAGCGTGAAATTTTCCGTTATAATTCTTATGCCACGGCTTTTTCTTTCCGCAAAAATGAAGAAATACCGTGTAGCGCAATACATGATCAATGTCGAAAAACCCATTGGTCTTTAATTTATAGTAACGGTAGTATCTTGCATCATAATTAAAGATTTTTTCATCTAAGCTTTTGATTTTAGTGGAATACAGTGCATTCAAAATATCTTGGTCAGGTAAAAGCAGTCGTTTCCGGTTCTGTTCGACAAAAGTAAAGATATCCTGTTCCTTCACCCATTCTCTTTGCAGAGGCAAGTTCATCTGAAGTACCCCGGAATTATAATATTCATCGATTTCATATGCATTCAGCCTAAGCTTATTCACATCTTTGACGTTTATAAAGCTGTGGTAGGCAGCAGCATATAAATATCCTTCCATTTCCATGTCGTATAATTCCCGAACAGGGTTGAGAACGAGAATATCTGGATCAATATATAAAATACGGTCCAAATTCTCGGGTAAAAATTTAAAAGCCAACAACCGGTAATACATTTCGGTGGTAAAGTGCTTGAGGGTAGGCGTGTTGGCAAAATAAGCATCGTCTACTGTAAGAACTGTTAATGTGTGTCCATAATCCTGAATGTATAATTCCAGTTTTTTTAAATCTTGTTCATCAATGGTGGAATGCATTAGATAAATCGAAAAAGATTCACCCGGATTATTGGAAAAAAGAGAAGTCAGCATAACCTTCAGAGGATGTAAATAATGACTGTTTAACGTAACCAGAATATTCATAGAAAAATAACCTTCCCAATTCGTTGCATTACGCTAAAACGGTATGCTTTATTCTCCATAAAAGGAAATAAAAACAGTGACTTCCATTTTTCCAAAATAACATCGAACACAACTTGAAATTCTTTACAATTTTCACCTGCAGACTGATTCATCATTTGTAATTTCTCCTTATAATTATGCCTTCAAAACCTTTTTATATCAATTGGTTTCCTAAAAGTAACTAGGTTTAATTAAAGTGCCTACTTTTCAATAAGAGACTCTGGGGGTTATTATAACTCTAGTAATCAAATGAATACAATCTTATATTTGATTTATTTTATATCATTTTACATGGAGGGTTTTAACATGACAAGAATTGGTATTATCACAGGAAGTACACGTGATGTACGTGTGAACTTGCAAGTTGCAGAATGGGTAAAAGATTTTGCAGATAATAAAGATATCAATGCAGAATTTGAAATAGTTGATATTAAAGAAAGCGGTCTTGGACGTTTTAACGAAGCTATCCCGCCACTTATGACAAATAAAGAATACGCAACGGAAGAGCAAAGTATATGGTCTAGAAAAATTGATTCCTTTGACGGATTTATTTTTGTAACACCGGAATATAACAAAAATTTCCCTTCCGCTCTTAAAGACCATTTAGATTATTTAGGTGAGGAATGGCATCATAAAGCAGCTGGTATCGTAAGCTATGGTTCTACTCTAGGTATCGCAGCTTCCCTTGCCCTGCGTACAACATTATCGAATTTAAAAGTAGCAACTGTCGAACCACAAGGTGCCTTCAGCTTATTTAATGACTTTGAAAACATGGCAACATTCAAACCAATGGAAGTGCATAAACCAAGATTTGGCGAGATGATTGATGATGTTGTTGCCTGGTCGACTGCACTTAAATCTGTACGAAAAGAAAAAAGCTTCGCATAAAGTAAAACTTCCTTCAAGAAATTAGCGCCTATTATTCTCCGCCTCACTAAATGGAGTTTCAAACTCTATTTTTGGGGAAGGAGTTTGACAGGTGATTTTTCAATATTAAGAACAAATTATTTATTCAAAATACTAATTGAAAAGAGGCGAACGTAAATATGAAACTGACAAACAAAAAAATCGTTATTATCGGCGGATCTTCTGGTATTGGTTTAGAAACAGCAAAATTAGCTGTTGAACAAGGCGCAGAGGTAGTAATTGCCGGCCGTTCTGAAGACAAGTTGCAACAGGCTAAGAAAGAAATCGGTTCCGATATAACAACGTATACGCTTGATTTTACAGTTGAAAAAGAAGTACAAGCATTTTTTGAGAACGTTGGAAAACTTGACTCGTTAGTCGTTACTGCAGGAATTGCGACGTACGGCAACTTTACGGAAACAGACTCTGAACAAGATCGTCATTTGTTTGAAGGAAAATTCTGGGGACAGTATCATGCTGCAAAATACGCTGTACCGTATCTTCCGGAAGATGGTTCCATTACACTCTTCTCTGGCGTTGTAGCGTTTAAAGCAATGGAAGGTGCTTCAGCACTTGGAGCTGTTAATGCTGCAATATCCAGTCTCGGCCAAACACTAGCTTTAGAATTAGCTCCTCTCCGCGTGAACGTTGTTTCTCCTGGAGTGATTGACACGCCGTCCCGTTATGGTATGCCTGAAGAAGAGCGAAAAGCATTCTATAACTCCATTGCAGAAATGTTGCCGGTAAATCGTGCCGGCCAACCAGAAGATGTTGCAGAAAGTGTTATTTATTTACTGCGTAACGAATTTTCTACTGGGGAGATTCTGCATGTGGAAGGCGGACACAGATTAGTCTAATAGAAAATAGTAAGTTCCTGCTTCTGCCCATGTTAAACAAAGAACGATTTTGCATTCGCAGGAAATGACAATGATATGCTCTCTTTATAGCGGACAGAGAATAATAAACATTCTCTTAAGCTATACAGGGAGCATTTATTATTTCTAACATACTATCAGTCATAGATTACAGGAAGGACTGCACCATAAATCCCTCTTGCCTACTGATTCAAGCCTGAATTAAAATAAACCAAACCCGTCAAAGTTAAGCTGGAGGTTTGGTTTATTTTATCTATTATACACAAAGCTTTTTTATTGCTTTTTTATTTACGGCAGCTCATTACTACATTAACGAACAGAGTTTAGTGTTTGTTCTGGATTCAATACATAACGCACATATTCTTTCGCAATTGCTGCAAGCTCTTCATCCGATTTATGCCCTATACCATTTACTGCAAATGGCGGCAGATAGTTTGCACTGACAAAGTTAGCAGCTGCCTCCAGAGGACGTAATAGTTCGGCTACGGTGAATGTAACATCCCCTTCTGCAGTATAACCTTCCTCGGCAACGCCTGTCGTTACAGCAACAATGACTTCTTTTCCCTGAAATTTATCTCCGTTTGTTCCAAAAGCCCAACCATAGACAATGACTTCTTCCAACCATTTTTTCAGCAATGGAGGTGCACTGTACCAATAGAAAGGAAATTGGAAAATGATGCGATCATGATTTTCTACCAGTTCATGTTCTGTTTGCACATCGATTTTTTCATCCGGATAAGACGCATAAACATTATGAACAGTAGTATCCGGGTGCTTTTTAATTTCTTCCACTAAGTGACGATTACCACGGGATTCGGATAAATTGGGGTGAAAAACAAGTACTAGGGTTTTCATTTTATATTAACTCCTTTGTATAAATTGTGTTTTTTTGATTACTAGGGTTATAATAAACCCTAAGTTTCTTTATGTGAAGAAGGCACTTTAACTAAACCTAGTTACTTTTAGGAAACCATTTGGCATACAAGAGATTTCGCATTTATCATGCTAATAAAAATTAAATTTGACGCCTCAGCCTAAAGAAAATGAAAAGCCATGGAAAATGCATTGAAATGCCATCAAATAATTTAGTTTCCTAAAAAACCAAGCCTGCCAAAAATAATTTGGCAGGTTTTTGGGATAAATGAAACTTTTTACTACTTTCGTTTTGGGTAGGTCAGATGTTGTTAAATCAATATTTTCATTTCATATGTTTTAGGACACACACTACTTTTAGCATGCTATATATGAATGAAAAACGATTGATTATACATTTTGATTCATTACTTATTTTTTAGTAATTCTTTGACTCTTGGAATTACTTTCTCACCATAAAGGCGAATCGTTTGGAAGCGATGCTTTTGAAGTTGTCCTCCCACACTATATACTAAATTAAATCGCTGCACACCAACAGCTGGTATCATTTGGGCAATTTTCCGGGCAACGGTTTCTGGACTTCCAACATAATACGCTCCATGATTGACTTCGTATTCAAAGTGTTCTCTTTTCATCGGTGCCCCGCCTCGTTCTTTGGACACTCTATCCATCGTAGCTTTTATATAGTCCCACGCAATCTCTTTGGCTTCTTCATCCGTTTCAGCAATAACGCCCAGAGAATGCATTCCTACAGATTGAGGCGGATTCCCTAATTCTTGCGTTGTTTTGTGATAAAGATCCACAAAAGGCTTAAAGCGTGCTGGATTCCCGCCAATAATGGCTAACATAACAGGAAAATTATATTTTGCTGCACGAACAATAGACTCTGGAGTACCGCCCACACCTACGACAACATCCAGTTTTTTCTCTAATTTCGGATAAACTTGAACATGATCAAGGGATTGCGTGAGATTTCCTTTCCAAGTAACTGGTTCGTTTTTAATTAACTCATTAAGAAGCGCAATCTTTTCTTCAAAAAGTTCATTGTAATTTCTTAAATCATAACCAAAAAGCGGAAAAGACTCCGTATAGGCTCCACGCCCGATCATCATTTGAGCGCGCCCATTTGATAAAGCATTAATGGTCGCAAAACGTTCTTGTAATCTTACTGGATCATCAGAACTTAAAACTGTAACCCCTGTACCGAGCGTGATATTCTTCGTTACTAAGGAAAGTGCAGCTAAAACCGTATCCGGGCTTGAGATGGAATACTCTTCACGGTGATGCTCGCCCAAGGCAATTGCATCCACCCCATGCTCATCCGCTAATTTTGCTTCTTCCACAATGTTTCGCAATGATTCTTCATAGCTCATTCGTTCTTTTGTATCATCTTTATAAGCAATATCACCAAATGTATCCAGGCCAAATTGCAATTGGTCAACATTTATATCCATAGGTAAACCTCCTCATTTTACTTTTTCGTATAAATACTAATAAAATAAATCAAAGAATAGTATTGTATTCATTTGGTTACTAGGGTTATAATAAACCTAAAGTTTCTTTTTAGAAAGAAGGCACTTTATTTAAACCTAGTTACTTTTAGGAAACCATATGATATATAAAGGATTAAAACATACTCTTATAAAGGAGAGATAATAAAATGGCAAATCAACCTACAGGCGAAAATTGTAAAGAACTTCAAGCTGCATTAGATATTATTTCTGGTAAATGGAAGCCGATTATTTTATTCCATCTTATGGAGAATGAAACATTACGTTTTAGCGAATTGCAACGAGCTATTCCGGAAATCACGAAAAAAATGTTAACTTCCCAATTAAGAGAATTAGAATATAATAACATCATTGATCGCAAAGTTTATCAACAAGTACCTCCAAAAGTGGAATATTCCATGTCAGATTACGGTCATGGATTAAAGCCATTATTAGTATCGATGAGAACTTGGGGCTTTAACCACTTGGAGCATTTAGAGAATTTATATGGAGAAGATAATGAAAAAGTGATGGAAAACTAATTCCATTTATTACAGAAATGAGTCCATAAAAAACACCAAGTTACTCTAATAATGAGTGACTTGGTGTTTTTCCTGTTATCAGTAATCATAAACACCGATCCCCCCTTTGGAAATCGGTGTTTTTTTGATTACTGATTATTATTCTCAAAAATTGTATTTTTCCTAAACGCTGACTTTTTGAAAGTATACTTCATAAGAAGCGGATAGATAATAGCAGCAGATACAAAGCCAATAATCCAGGCTAAGTCGACTTGTATAAACGCCAACCCTGCAGCTATAAGCATCGCAATAATTGCAGCTTTGTTTGTTCCAGCAAATTGACCATCTTTTTTATATAATTCTTTTACATCAATATGTTGTTTTCTAAGCAGGTAATATTCAACAAGCAGGATTGCTATCATCGGCCCCAAAAAGGCGGAATAAGTGAGAACAAACATGTCTAATCCTTTTGCATTGTCATCCTGAACAAGTATCCAGGGAAAGGAAACGGCTGCAAGCAGTCCTGTAATTGTCACAGCTATTTTATAATTCAACTTTGTAAATAATTGGATAACATATGTCGGTGTTACAATATTTGCCACCATGTTTACTGCAATGGAACCAAATACAATAAATACAGAAATAAATAATTCAATATACACATTATCAAACAATGCCGGCAAACCGCGTGCCGGATTTGTAAAACCAGTTGCACTTGCAAGCATCGCACCTACTGTAATAACTGAACCATATGCGATAACAATCGGAATGAAGTAGAGCAATCCTCTTTTTTTATCTGAATAACCTGTTTTCAGCTCTCTTGAGTAATCAGCAGCACTCAGGAAAATAGCTGCGTAATTACCTAGAAAAATCATTATAAATCCCCAAAAAGGAATTCCCCAAGAACCTGATGTGTTAATCCATGTGTCCCTTATCGCTTCACTGTGGTTTGTCACTAAAATAGTAAATACAGTAATTACTATTCCCATCAGAACAACAGATGCAACCGATTCGACCCATTTAATACTCTTAAAGCCTTTCATGGAGAGTAAGATTTGGATAGCTAATAAGATAATAAAACCGAGTGCAACATTATCCAGAGCACCATTACTTATAATTATAAATATTTCATTTAATGCCGTACCGCCAATCCAGCTTTGAATACCATACCATATGACTGCTGGCACAGCACGAAGCAAAGAAGATACGAGCGTCCCCTTTTCACCGAATGACATTTTTAATTGTGTTACATAGGGAATGCCTGTACGATACCCGGCACGATCATTTAATGCAAACATAAGCGATATAATACCAATCGCGATGATAGCTGCAGTAAAAGTTTGCCAGATATTGAGTGTTGCAGACCCGGCAACAATAACACTTGCTCCCAGTGTCATATTTCCCATATTCACACCGTCACCAATCCATAATGCACTATATCCGAAAGTTCCCATCTCTCTATCTTCCGGGCCTAAAGGTTGCAGGGAATCTGTTTGTGCTGCTGCATCTGCATTTTCTAGCGGCTCATCACCGTTTACTTTCTTAGACATGTTTCCAACTCCTATGTTTAAAATATTTGTTTTCTTATCTATGAGCTATATTGAACGAAAAAGTCTTCATCTGCAACTAATTGTTAAGGGATTTATTATTCAGTAAGCGAATATAAATAGAGGAAACGCAGCTACAAAAATGATTTGAAAATATGTAAAGCAAAAGACCATAAGAAAAACGCCACAAAGCGTTGAATATCACTTTATAGCGTTTTTCCCATTCCTTCAAAAGATTACTTCTCATCCGTTCTTGGCAATGGGTAGAAACCATCATTAAATTGCTTCCATAAATCAAGCGGTAAATCATGATAATCTTCTCTGTAAGGATCGAATTCTGACATGATTTCTTCCTCTTTTCCATTTTGAATTTTATTAATGAAACGATGATCTAATAGAATTTCCCTGCCTAGGGCTAATAATTCTACATTGTTTGATTCTACAGCTTCAAGTGCTTGTTCCGCAGTAAAGATGGAGCCAATACCAATTAACGGCATACGGCCGTCTATCCACTGATGCAGCAATTTAATTCTTTCTTCCCCTTGATATTTACCTTCACGCGTTTTAGCGTGTATATCCATTAAGGAAACATGTAAATAATCCAGCGATTTGTTGATTAAGTTTTTCACTAACTCCTCCGTGATTTCCATACTTATACCAGGGGTTTCTGCTTCTTCTGGTGAAAATCTATAACCGACGATAAATGTATCTTCTGCATAAGTTTTAGCCGTATTCACAACTTCATCTACAACTCTCATCGGGAATTTCAATTTATTTTCTCCCCACTCATCATCTCGACGATTATAATATGGTGAAACAAATTGATGGATTAAATAATGGTTTGCACCATGAATTTCTACACCATCAAACCCAGCTTCGATAACTCTGCGTGTTGCTTCCCCAAATGCTGTGATGGTTTGTTCAATTTCTTCATGCGTAATTGTTCGAGCATCATGCTCCCCTTTTTCATCGAAACTTTGCAAAGTAACAGGACTTGGAGCAGCTACATCTCCGTTCGGTGTTAAATATGGTAGTGATTGTGCTCCGCCATGATGTATTTGCACGATAGCTTTTGCTCCATTTTTCTTCATCGCTTTAGCTAACCGCTTCAAACCATCCAGGTCTGAATCATGCGCAACAGAGGGTTGTCCTGGAAATGCCTTTCCTAAATCAGTCACATTACTGGCTGCAGAAATTGCCAAGCCTACATCTTTCGAACGTTGCTCCATATAATTAATTTCAACATCAGAAATAGTACCATCATCGTGTGAAGATACATGTGTAAGTGGTGCCAAGACAAATCTATTTTTCAATTCTACCTTATTAGGTAATGCTACTTTTTCAAATAATGGTTCAAACTTTTTATTCATTGCTACAATGCCTCCTGTATAGTGAAACTTCATCGCTAGATATTTTTACTTCATCAATTATTCGGGAAATAACGGAATGATAAGCAAAAAAGCAACTTGCACATCTTTTTTAGACGTAAGACAATGTCTAACGATAATAAATCCATTATCTCTATATTTGGATACTAAAGTTCCGGATGGTTATATCAGTCAGAACATGAAAATCTCTATTAAATTTCATGGCATACATATTATTCGATAATTTTCGATATGTCAACCTATACACTAAAATTACTTACATATGGAAATTAGCCCCTGTATCAGATCCTCTTTATTGTTTAATAAAATGATTTTATTACGCCAAACTAGTATCTGTTCTCTTTTATGCGGTCGTAAGTGAAAAATAGTCCACACTTATTAAAAGGTATGGACTATTTTTCACTTACGTATAAAGAAATATAATAACTTCGCACGTATTTGAGCTAATTATTACTGTCATTACAAAATAACTTTTTACACCCTAAGAAAGAAAAACTTTTACGTTTTAAAAAAAAAGCCAAGATACCTAATAACTTGACTTTTTCAAAACACTCTCTTATTTTATTTTTGGTTCTTTATCAAAATCTAAGGGTGACATAGTGATTTCATTTTGCTGTAATTTACCACTGTGGAAATACACTATGCTTTCCATTGGCTTGTCCTTAATCTCTCCAATAAAGAAGAACTAAAGTGATTGCAAGCCAGCAGGCGCAAACAGAGCTATAGTCGCACTTATGCCTCGCGGGTAAAAGAAGAATGCTTTTTCTTAGGGATCTTCATACTGGGACTACGTTTACTCACCCTATCGAAAACCGTTGTGCTTACTCGTCCACCAAAACCGCCGTTAGAGTTGGTTTCCAGTATTACATTTATTTATATTTTCCAACCATAGATTTTAGTGTTGACCCTTATTTTTTAGATAGATTCACCTTTTTTTAGGACCTTATTCACTCTCCGTTTAATTGTCACTGATTTCCGTATAAAAGTCATGAACTAGTTTATTGATTGTTTCAGGAGCTTCTATCTGTGGAAAATGGTTTAATCCATCAAGCTCTACCCACCTTGCATGAGTAAATGTGTCAACAATAGTATAAACAACTTCTTTTGGAGAAACAACATCATGTGTGCCATGAACAACCAACATAGGCATTGGAAGGTTTAAAGCATTCGAATCAGGTTGATAATGAAGAATTGCTCTAGTTTGATTTTTGAATACTGTTGGTTGCCATTTACCTGCCTCCAAAGCAATTTCTTCAGAACACCCCAGTTTTTTATAAAAATTCGCAGCATCGCTTGGAGTGGTTTGATGGGCAGCCCACATTTCTTCATGCGACTCACCTTCTATTGCTCCGCCCGAAATAGTAGGTCCCCCCATCATAATAATTCCTTTTACAAGATGCGGATACTTATCAGCAAACGCAATAGCTGCCGCACTACCTAAAGAATGAGTAACTAACAAAAATGAGTCAGTCACTTCAGCAGCGTCAAGTACAGCCTTTAAATCGGCAACATTTTTTTCTGTAGTATAGAAAGATGAATCTACAGGTTTGCTGGAAAGACCGTAGCCTCGATTGTCATGTGTGATACAACGATAAGAGTTCTTTATTGCTTTAATCTGGTGATTCCAGATATCATGAATTCCCATATAACCAGATTGAAAAACAATAGTAGGCCCATTTCCTTCTATTTCATAATAAATTTCCAAGCCATCATTCGTTTTAGCCCAGTTCATTAAGTACACTCCTTTATTATATCTCAAATTAACTAGTTGTTATAATAAAATTAACATCCAGTTGCATGAATTATAATAACAACAAATGAAAATAAGGTCAAGTTGTGTTATACTAAAAATGTATTAATGGAGGTGACTGAATGAAATATTCAACGAAATTTAGCGATGCAATCCATATCTTGTCGTTTATTTATATTTCCAAGGATCAGGATTTATCCAGTAAGGCTATCGCTAAGAGCATAAACACACACCCTTCTTATGTCAGACAGATTATGTCCTCTTTAAAAAAGGGAGGTCTTCTTATCAGTGTTCATGGACATCCGAATCCAAGTCTGGCTCGTGAACCAGAAAAAATAAGTCTGCTTGATATTTACAATGCTGTAGAAGGCAACAGACAACTTTTGCACTTGAAGACACAAACAAATCCAGATTGCATAGTTGGTTGTAACATACAAAAGATTACAGCTGCATACTTTCAAGAAATTCAGCAAACTACTGAACAAAAAATGCAACAGGTTTACTTATCTGATTTGCTTCATAGTATCAATAAGGTTCAACAGGATAGCACGAACGAATTACAAAATTTTTGGCTTTCTAATGTTGAAGATGCTGATTGAGGAAATCACATTTTATTAAAATACAATTGCGATTAGTTTCCACAATCTTCATAAGTATAATAATAGAGATCCCATTTTAAATTCTCTTAAAATTAATCCCCTTCCATATACCTATTTGCATCCAGACATTGAGTCGATCCAACCTAAAAAGCACTCATTCCATAGATGGAAAATGAGTGCTTTTAACATTTCAAGAGTTTAAAACTCTTGTTATATCCGCCTTTACATTTAATGTAAGCGTCAAATAATCCCCACCTACAAGTTATAAACCACGCATGAGATAATCTCCATAGAAAATCATTCAGAGGTTATGCGATGACAAATGCAGAAAAAAGAACAGAATGGAAAGCAAGATATGATGCTTGGAAAGCTAGTGGTATGTAAGCTGCCGCGTGGTGTAGAGAACAGGGCATGAAGGCGAATCAAATGTATTATTGGATTCGCAAGTATGAAAGAGATGTTGCCTCTACACCCTTGTATTAAGCTGGTATAAAACTGGTGCAAATCCATTAAAAAAAGCACTCATTTTCCATCTTTGGAATGAGCACTTTAAAATTCCAAGAGCTTAAAACCCTTGATATAATCAACTTTACATTTGATGTGGACGTCATGAGTCGAATCCACACAGATATTCACCTACCAGATCCTCATCGGATAATATCGTACCAAGTATACTAAAACTTGCTATACGTACTTTCTTATACTCTCATTACTTCATTAAATCTCTATTTTCACGCCTTCTTTCTGGCATGAAATAAGCTTTAAAATAAGACCAAAAATCAAACATTATCAGTTTCAAATAAGATAGTGTTTCGTGTTTCAGTTAATCTTCTAACCTACTTTAACATATACAAAGAAGTCTTATTAAACAACCGTACCCAATTGCGGAACTTTAGGCATCAAATAAGTCTTCATCTGGATAAGCAGCTGTCCAGTGGTAAGGTTGTACTTCTGATAAGGTTTTAAAAACAACATCTTTTCCAGGTATACTAACTGCTACTTTTACACTTGGTCCCCAATAAAATAGTCTTTCCTGACATACACCACAAGGAGATAAGACCTTAAATTCTGAATGCTCATCATCTCGCACCAAACACATGGAATGAGTCACCTTTTTTCCAAGTTTATGAGCCTCAAGGATTGCTCCTGTTTCCATACATAATTCAGTAGATGCAACAATGACTTCAGGGGCTATACTTGTTAAAATCGTACCATCTTCTAATGCCATTGTAGCAGCGCCACCCCAACCTGAAGAGTATTTGGCTTTAATTAATTTAACTGCTGAATCATACAGTTTCTTTTCTATGTCCATTGTTATTCCCCCTAGCAAATGATAATTGCAGCATATTTTGTGACTTAAACTGAGTTATGTTACTCAATTAAATTGCCCGTTTGTTAAATTTTCTTAATCAATCTATCAAGATAATTCTATCAGACTTTATCAAAGCAACAACAGTCGTTTTAAACAAACATGGCACCAAGCTGTTACTACAATATTAAAAAAGCACTCGTTACCATCTATGGAATGAGTGCTTTTAACATTTCAAGAGTTTTAAACTCTTGTTATATCCGCCTTCACATTTAATGCGGTCGACGGGAGTTAAACCCACATGAGTTATTCACCCACCAGACCCTCAAATCTAGTTTCAGCGTACTTTATACATAAGTACATTGATTCTTCTTTATTACATCTTTTGATTCAATCTTACAGCTAGTTTGGTTTAATTTTGGTCTTAAACATCTAAAAATTTTTCAAACATTCAAACACAAAAATATAATTATCATACTCGCTTAATTTTCCTCTAGGTATTTTATCTTCATTACTGAAAACAGCATAAGTATCACATTGTACATAAGACGCTTTAGATAAACCAGAATTAGGGCTATCTAAAATAGGTACACGATTAAATCTTGGTGTACCAGTTATTTTCAACCCCACTGCTTTATTTTTATCTTGAGTTAACATAATAATAAAGACAGGGCGATTTTTAGCACCTGCCCTTCTTCAAATGGGAATCTCAATTCATAAATGTAACCTGGTTTCATTAGTCATCTTCCGTCCAAAATTTATATTGAGGATGGTCTGGTGTTATATCTACATTTCCAAAACGATCGACAAGTAATACATCATCTAAGTCTAGCTTTGACGTATCAATTCGTTTTGAAATAGCTCGTAATCTGCGTTCTTCTACATCTTCTCTAACAGCTTTAGCTGATTTTTTCTCAGGAGTATTTGAAATCATTCTTCTTCCTCCTTTTTTCTTCAATACCAATCACCACCTTATGGTAATCAGTATATGCATTTTTATTAAAAATAATAATATCTACATCTATATTATATCAGATAATGTGTGCATCATCCACTTGATTATTTACTGTGTCGGTAATTCGTTTACAACTACCAAGCTGCAAAAACTTTGACATGGATAAATTTATTTTTACAATGTGTATGAACATTTGTTTCCAAATAAGCAAAGAGAAACTGCCGGCAAATCAGACAATTTTTTAATGATTCATCTAGCCCAACGTACCATAACGCTGTTTTACAATATGTGAAGAATTGGAGGTCGTTGCATGGAAAAATCCATCTAACTCAACAACAAACTGATGCAGTTAAATCTATCAAATACGTATCAACAAAATCTCAAACAGTTAGAAATTCTATTAACAAGACCTAAATATGTTTGTTTAAACAATTTGAGTTTAGATGAACTTTGTCGAGTATTTTATACTTTTAAATCCGAACAATAAGTAAAATCCATTTTCATCCATATATTGACGTGGTACCACCCTGGTATCACAACATTAAAAAAGCACTCATATTCCATAAATCGGAATGAGTGCTTTTAAAATCTCAAGATCCTATAACTCTTGTTATATCCGCCTTCACATTTAATGCGGTCGGTGGGAGTCGAACCCACACGGGTTATTCACCCACCAGGCCCTCAACCTGACGCGTCTGCCTTTCCGCCACGACCGCAAAGAATATAATATGGTGCGGATGAAGGGACTCGAACCCCCACGTCCAACGGACACTAGAGCCTGATTCTAGCGCGTCTGCCAATTCCGCCACATCCGCAATATTAAAATGGTGAGCCATGAAGGATTCGAACCTTCGACCCTCTGATTAAAAGTCAGATGCTCTGCCGACTGAGCTAATGGCTCTATTTGATATAAATGACTTTCTATAGTCTCTATCAATAAAAAAATACTATTATTAGTAATAGTATCCGCATGTACACTTTCTAAAAAATAAAATGGCTGGGCCACCAGGATTCGAACCTGGGGTGCACGGGATCAAAACCCGATGCCTTACCGCTTGGCTATGGCCCAACAATAATGGCGGTCCGGACGGGACTCGAACCCGCGACCTCCTGCGTGACAGGCAGGCATTCTAACCAGCTGAACTACCGGACCAATTATTTATTTTGAATTTTTAAAAAGATGACCCGTACGGGATTCGAACCCGTGTTACCGCCGTGAAAGGGCGGTGTCTTAACCACTTGACCAACGGGCCATTATAAAAATGAAAATGGCGGAGAAGGAGGGATTTGAACCCTCGCGCCGCTTACACGGCCTACACCCTTAGCAGGGGCGCCTCTTCAGCCACTTGAGTACTTCTCCAATAATGGCTCCACAGGTAGGATTCGAACCTACGACCTATCGGTTAACAGCCGATTGCTCTACCGCTGAGCTACTGTGGAATGTAAAGTAATCAGTTACTTGCTATGTAATATCCTTATTAAGCAACAACAAGAAATATCGTACAATATATCCTGTTTTTTGTCAACAAAATCTTTAAAATTTCTTAAAAACTTTTTTCGGCTTAGAAATAAGTAGATGCATTCCAAGTAATTTGACAATAACTGTGACGTACAATTGCTGAAAAACAAATTGTCATCTCATGTCAGCTTAATTAATTTACCACGTATCATATCTGTTCGTCAATACTTAAATCTAAAATTAAATTCGAATTAATTTTCCCTTGCATTTTCCGCATCGAAATCTGGAAACATCTACTTTCCGGATTCTTTTATAAGTCATTTTACATTTTTCGCATTCATAGGTATACCGGTAACGATTCTGCTGAGAAGGCAATTGTTTACAATGGCGGGGAGATCCTGTTTTGGCTAGCAGTTCTCTAAATTCTCTATCCCGATGTTGATATCCTTTTCCTTCAATATGTAAATGATAATGACAAAGCTCGTGTTTTATAATACCGTGAAGTTCTTCTTCTTCAAATTCCAATACATATTTCGGATTTATTTCAATCAGCCGTTTACTTGGAATGTACCTGCCGCCAGTTGTTCGTAAGCGGGAATTAAAATGCGCTTTATCATGAAAGGATTTATGAAAAAAAGTTTCTGACAGCCGATTAACCAATTGATATAATTCTTCATCTGATAGTTGATTCATCCGTTTTTTCGCTCCTCTTTTCAATAAAGCATGAACCTGAGATTCTTCATTTCTTAGAAATGCCCCCACGGCTCACTTCTCTCTATTTATTAAAATATGTCATGAAAGACCACATCAAAAATAATGCATCTCATAATGATTCATTTTAACATAACAAGGATATATCAGGAACTTTCATTCTTGCACCTCATCATTCACTTCTCTTCTAAATTCTCAATTAATATATACAATTGATAATAAATAGAATCCTAAGTATACCCTCACATTTCTTATGAACAGAAAATAAATCTTACGTTCCTCCTGTTTAAAAATACGGTTTTCACTGTTAAAGAAGAGTTCTATATATTTATTAAAAAATGTCATATAAATAACACAGAATATTAATAGCAATCTACTATTTATTATGTTATTATAATAATTGTAGTTAATTTACTAGGAGGGGAACAATTTATGAGCGATAAAAGAAAAATGACCACCGCATTTGGCGCTCCTGTACCAAATGATGATGATTCGAAAACAGCCGGTAAACGTGGTCCATTACTAATGGAAGATTTTTGGTTCCTTGAAAAGCTTGCACATTTTGACCGTGAAGTTATCCCTGAACGTCGTATGCATGCTAAAGGATCCGGAGCTTATGGAACACTAACTATTACAAATGACATTACTAAATATACAAAAGCAGACATCTTCTCAGAAGTTGGCAAGCAAACGGACATGTTTATCCGTTTCTCTACTGTAGCTGGTGAACGCGGTGCTGCAGATGCAGAACGCGATATCCGCGGAACAGCGATGAAGTTCTATACAGAAGAAGGAAACTGGGACTTAGTTGGTAACAACACTCCAGTATTCTTCATGAGAGACCCTAAACGTTTCCCTGACTTGAACCATGTTGTTAAACGTGATCCAAAAACAAACATGAAGAATGCTGATGCAAACTGGGATTTCTGGTCTAACTTGCCAGAAGCACTTCATCAGGTTACCATTGTAATGTCTGATCGCGGTATTCCAAAATCATTCCGTAACATGAACCTATTTGGAAGCCATGCATACAGCTTATACAATGAAAATAATGAACGTGTCTGGGTTAAATTCCACTTCAAAACAGAACAAGGAATCGAAAACCTTACTGACGAAGAAGCAGCAAAAGTAATTGGTGAAGACCGTGAAAGTAATCAACGTGACTTATACACGAACATTGAAGAAGGTAACTTCCCTAAATGGAAAATGTATATTCAAGTAATGACAGAAGAAGAAGCTCAAAATATGCCTTACAACCCGTTTGACCTGACAAAAGTATGGTATAAAGATGAATTCCCGCTTATTGAAGTTGGCGAATTAGAGCTGAATAAAAACCCTGAAAACTATCATGAGGAAGTAGAGCAGGCAGCATTTGCACCAACGAACATTGTTCCGGGAATCGGATTTTCTCCGGATAAAATGTTGCAAGGCCGCCTATTCTCTTATGGAGACGCGCAACGTTATCGTCTAGGCGTGAACCATTGGCAAATCCCTGTTAACTATCCGAAAAACGCGAAAAACTTCCATCCATATCACCGTGATGGCGCTATGCGTGTTGTCCCTTATACAGGCGGACAAGTCAGCTATAGTCCGAACCAATACGGTGAATGGGAAGACAGCAAAGAGCATCAAGAACCTGCACTGCAGCTTGGTACAGACGTGAATGCAGATTACTTTGATTTTGACGAAGATGATACGATGTACTATGAACAGCCTGGTAAACTATTCCGCTTAATGTCAGATGAGCAGAAACAAGCGCTCTTCCAAAATACAGCGAATGATATTGCACCAGCTTCTAAATCCGTTAAACTTCGTCATATCAACAATTGCTATCGTGCTGATCCGGAATACGGAAAAGGCGTTGCAGAAGCAATTGGTATTTCACTTGATGAAGTGGAAGCTGCAAACGAAGAATCCGTAAAATAATAGCAAAACAAAAGAAAGACGCTCTCTTTTTCCTTAAAGGCGAGCGTCTTCTTTTTTATAAACAAAAAGGAACTTAACAAATACTTAAGTTCCTTTTTTGATTTCTCTTCTTTACTGAATCATAGAAAGTGCAATTCTTCCTTTTTGTACGTTGACATCATCAACCCAAACAGTGACAACATCTCCGACAGAAGCAACATCCATTGGATGCTTAACGAACTGCTTAGACATTTTAGAAATATGCACAAGTCCATCTTGTTTTACACCGATATCAACAAAGACACCGAAATCTACGACATTCCGAACGGTTCCTTGCAATTCCATACCAGTGGTTAAATCTTCCATATTCATTACATTTTTCTTTAATAACGGCTGCGGAAAATCATCGCGCAGGTCGCGTTCTGGCTTGCTCAGCGCTTCAATAATATCCTCTAACGTCGGTAAACCAAGTTCCAGTTCTTCTGCAACAGCTTGTTTATCGATTCCTTCCATTTTTTTCTGCAAAGGTTCTGTCCCCAGATCTTTTTCATCAAATCCAAGCTTGTGTAACAGTGCTTTTGCTTGTGGATAGGTTTCCGGGTGAATCGGGGTACGGTCGAATGATGTATCCCCATCCACAATTCTCAAGAATCCAATAGACTGCTCGTATGTTTTGGCACCAAGACGCGGAATTTTCTTCAGCTGCTTGCGGTTAGTGAATTTTCCTTCCTCTTCCCGCTTCTTAATCACATTGTTCGCTACGGTTTTACTTAAACCAGATACATACTGTAGAAGTGAGGAAGATGCAGTATTCACATTAACTCCTACCTGGTTAACCGCTGTTTCCACAACGAATGTCAGAGAATTGGACAGCTCTTTTTGGCTGACATCATGCTGGTACTGACCAACACCAATCGACTGCGGATCAATTTTCACCAATTCGGCCAATGGGTCCTGTACCCGTCTTGCAATGGACACAGCACTTCTTTCCTCTACCTGTAAATCGGGGAATTCTTCTCTTGCCAGGGCGGATGCAGAATATACACTTGCTCCTGCTTCATTCACAATAATATATGGAATATCCAGGTTGTTATTGGTTAACATATCCGAAACAAATTGTTCTGTTTCTCGAGATGCTGTCCCGTTTCCAATCGCAACCAGCTCCACGCCAAACTGCTGAATAATATGGAGGACAACTTTTTCTGCACCTTTCACATCTTTCTTTGGAGCAGTCGGATAAATCACATTAATTTGATGAACTTTCCCTGTCTCGTCCACAACAGCTAACTTACAACCTGTACGGAAAGCCGGATCAACTCCCAGAATCACTTTCCCTTTTAGCGGCGGCTGGAGTAATAAGTTTCTTAAGTTCACAGAAAAAACTTCAATTGCCTGTGATTCTGCTTTTTCTGTCAACGCATTGCGTATTTCTCTTTCCACAGAGGGCTCAATCAGTCTTTTATAACTATCTTCCACAGCAGCTGTTAACAGCTCTTTGATATGTTGCGGACAATCGTTTTTGATCACCCTTTTTTCCAAGTAGGAAATGATTTTATCCACAGGTGCTTCCACCTGCACTTTTAAAATGCCCTCTTTTTCACCGCGATTCAACGCAAGAATACGATGAGAAACCAAAGATCGGATGGTCTCACTGTATTCATAATACATTTCAAATACCTGCTTTTCATCCGCTTCTTTATTTTTATCTTCAGATTGTATTGTTCCTTGCTTCATTGTGGTATCTCGAATAAATTCACGATAAGCCGGTTCGTCTGAAATCCACTCGGCAATGATATCATTAACTCCCTGAAGCACTGCTTCCACTGTATGCAGCTCGTGTTCCTCTGAAAAGTATTGGGCTGCCTGTTGTTCGACATCTACTGCTTCCTTCTGTTCCCAAATAATCAGCGCCAGCGGCTCCAGTCCTTTTTCTTTGGCAATCGTTGCCCTGGTACGGCGTTTTTGTTTATAAGGGCGATACAAGTCTTCTACCTTTTGAAGCTGTGTCGCTTTTTCAATGTCATTTCTTAGTTCTTCGGTCAATTTACCTTGCTCGTCAATGATACGAAGCACTTCTTGTTTTCGTTCAGACAGATTAAGAACATACGTCCATCTGTCCTGTATTTCTTTTATTTTTACTTCATCCAATCCGCCTGTTGCTTCTTTTCGATACCTGGCAATAAACGGAACTGTATTTCCCTCATCCAAAAGAGAAATAACTTTAGAAACAATACTATCTTGTACACTGGTATCTTTTGATACAATTTCCATGAGTTTTTCATCTACATTCACTATATTTCTCCTCCTTACTATCCTTCCTTATTGTATCAAAATAAACAAACTCATGCTTTCTAACATACTAAAAAGATTGATTTGCCATCCTTAACAACGGAACCAATGTCCATGTTATTTCATAACAAATCAACCTTTTTCACCTTTATATCTAATAGCCATTAATGTTGTGTCGTCCTGTCTGGTATTATCAATGTTTTGGGCATATAGATCGGTAATCCGTTCTACATTATAGTCTGTGAAATAATACGCTGATAATTCTTTATCTTTCACCCCATCGGAAAATACAATAAAATTTGTTCCATCACTTAACTTCTCTGTCATTACCTTTACTCCCCGATAACGCGAGCCAAGATATCCAGAGCTTGGAATATTTCGCTTCTTTTTACATCCTTGTTCCAAAATAATAATCCCTATATTTCCGATAGAGGAAAACGTATAAGTCTGATCAATAAAGTCTATTTTTAGAATCCCCATCACTGCACCGCGCATGCCTACAAGCTGTTTATTGCATAAATCAATAATCTCTTTTACTGTTTGATGCTTATACTGCTTCACAATATCGATCACAGCTTGTGAAGATTCTTTTGCATTTTCTCCGCTCCCAAGACCATCTGCAAGCACTCCTAAAAATAACTGGTCTTCTTCTATAAAAAAGTAACTGTCTCCACAAAAATGGTTACCTTTCTTCGATTTTTGATAAACGGAAACATCTACATACTTACCGGAAATCAATCGAATACCTCCGTGCTTTCCGATTGCATGGTTTCTCGTAATTTACGGAGTGCTCGCCTTTGAAGACGTGAGACATGCATCTGGGATATACCCAGCGATTCTCCCGTTTCTTTCTGACTCATATTTTTAAAATAGGTACATTCTAAAATGACCTGTTCCCGTTCTGATAAAACAGGAAGAATTTTTTCAAGCATCATTTTCTGTTCTGAATTATTAAAACTGTTATCTTCATTGCCAATTAAGTCAAGGATAGCAACGGTACTGCCGTCTGAATCAGCTTCAATTTTATGATCAACAGATAGTGCCTTATAACTTTTGCTCATTTCCATTGTTTCTAATACTTCTTCTTCTGGTACGCCAATGTATTCTGCGATTTCTTGAATGGTAGGAGATTTTTGATTTTTAGCCGTCAGTTCATCAGCACTTTTTCGGATTTTCGGCCCCAATTCTTTAATACGGCGAGGGACATGCACACTCCATGTTTTATCCCGTATAAATCGTTTTATTTCGCCGATAATGGTTGGGATTGCGAATGATTCAAACGACTTACCATAGGAAGGGTCGTACCTCTTAATTGCCCCGAGTAATCCAATCATGCCGACTTGTACAAGGTCTTCATGAATAGCACTGTTTTTGGAGTACTTTCGGGCAATAGATCCAACAAGATTTTGATAAGCTAAAACGATTTTTTCCTGTATTTCTTCATTTGTCGGATCTTCCTTAAGCGCACGTATCCACTGGTAAACCTCATCTCCCCCTCTATTGAATGGTTGAGATTTGGTCGTCATCCATGTCCACCTCTTCTTCTCTATTGTATTTAGTCATAATAACCATTACGCCATATTTATTGTTGATTTTTACTTCGTCCATTAAAGCTTCAATTAAGAACAGGCCAAAACCCCCTTCCCGGATTTTTTCAACTGGTTCATCGTTTGTATATGGCCCCGTGCCATTCTTTATTTCTTCCAGATCAAAACTTCCTCCACGATCAGCAACCATGATTTCCATGCGGTCATCATATACGCCAAAGCCGACGGTAATTTCACCGGATTCTTTTTCTTCATATGCATGCTCGACAGCATTTGTAATTGCTTCTGATATAGCAACTTTTAAATCCTCAATTGCATCATAAGAAAAACCTACCCGATTAGCAACACCTGAAAGCGTTAAGCGCATCACTCCAATATATTCCGCTTTCGCCGGTACCTTCATTTCAATATAATCAAATGCTTCCATTACTCATTGCCACCTCGAATCGCTGCTTTAATATCCATAACTCCGTTCAGGCCGGTTATCTCAAAAATACGATATACCCGTCCCTGGACATTTTTTAAAGTGAAATGACTGTCACTTTCCTTTGAAGCTTTTAAAGCACTGACAAACACACCTAAGCCAGTACTGTCCATATATGTTACATTTTCTAAATCCACTTCAATTTCATTGCCATCCTCTTTGATTAAAGGCATTAATGATTTTTTTAACTCCGGGGCTGTATAAGCATCAATCTCCCCGCTCACTTCTATAACTTTTACATCCGTTTCTTCTTGTACATTAACTGATAAATTCATAATAACCCCCTCTGTCATCATACATATAGATTATAGATAGATGACCATACAATGATAAAGTAGAACTGAATTCCGTCAAGGTTCTAAATTCCTTTTTAGAATACCAGCCGAATGAACTGAACTTATACAGATGCTTTCACCCTCACCCGCCAAACTTCCTATCTGATGGATTATGATAACAGCAGTCCGTTGTTCCGTTAAACTGTGATATTTTGCTTTCTCTATCAATCATTAAGATTAAACTAATATATTGTATTCCCTGCATGTATAACTTTAAACCTCTTTACGAAGAACAATTAATGTAAAATCATCCCGCAACTGGAAATCTTGAAGTTTTTCAAAATACTGATACACATTTTCCACCAAGTCTTGCGCGGGTAAATCAATATATTTCCGGATTACTTCCAGCAGTTCTTCTGTTTCAATAAAACGGTCACCGTCCCTGCATTCTGAAACGCCGTCCGTCAGAAAAATAATTAAATCATCTTTTTCAATATCCAATTCATATTCCCGATACTGCGCATCAGGCATAACACCGAGAACAATACCTTTTGCCCGGACTTCTTCAAATGTGCCAGTGGCTGCACGGAAAATATATCCCGGCTCATGACCAGCCGAGGATAATTTTAATTTACTTTCCTCAGGCAGATAGTGCGCATAGCACATAGTGATAAACATACTGGAATCAATATTTCTTTCCACAACCCGGTTCAGATTTTCTAACACTTTATTCGGTGACATCGTCGCTTCCGGATAACTGTCCATTGCATATTTGATCATGGACATACATAGCGCGGCCGGTATCCCTTTGCCGATCACGTCTGCAATAGCAATTCCAACAGTTCCATTGTTCCCTTTTGTAAAATGATGATAGTCGCCATTCATCTGATGAGCGGGAACACTAATCACACCAATGTCCAGTCCATCGATTTCCGGCTTTTGGGTTCCCAGCAAAGTCTTTTGCATGTTTGCCGCTACGGAGATCTCCGAAGTCAGCACATCTTTTTCCTGCCTTAAATAATCTACTTCCTGCAATGCCAATCCATAGAAAACAGTCGCTTCCAACAGAAATTCCATGGAAAGCTTGTATTCATCCATCAGTTCCGGATAAATATGCTCCATCGCTTGAATATGCAGATTAATTAATTCTTCAGGAAGGATATTCTTTTTTATAAAATCTTTACTGATCAATTCAAGGTCATATAATGCTTTTTCATCTTGTGTTTCAATATATTTCTGTAATAATTCCTGATATTTTATAGTGTTTTTTTCAATGGTTTCTTTCACGATGGTTACTCCCCCTATACTCAGAACCTTTTATTCTCTTTTAAGGCTTTCCCCAAGATGGTAACTCGGGTACGTGCGCCAGTTAAGCGCAACGTTATTTTCTCTTCTCACACCCGAATTATCCGTGCATTCATTGTTTAAAACAAGGAAAGTCAAACGAAAGGATCAGAGGATGAAACTACCTGATCCATTTAATCACCTTAATTTGTGTCCCTTCCCCTACTGTGGATGCTATATCAAAATCATCCATCAAACGTTTTACTCCAGGTAATCCGGCACCCAGCCCTCCAGAGGTTGTATAGCCATCTTGCATAACACGGCTGACATCTTGTATTCCTGGACCAACATCAACTGCAGTCATTAATATTCCTTTTTGACTGTTCGTATAGATGTGCTCAAAACAAATTTGTCCATTTTCAGCATATAAATAGATATTACGAGCTAATTCGGATACTGCGGTGGCAATTCTGGCCTGATCGACATTTCCAAAACCGATTTCTTTTGCCATTTCCCGGCCAAGCTGTCTTGCACCTACAATGTCCCACTCTTTTTGAATGTTGACACAGGATCGCGGATTCATATACTAACCTCCTAATTCCTGGTGCAGCTTCAATAATCCCTGTTCTAAATCTAATGCAGTCGGGACCTTTTGCAGGTGTATTCCTAGATCGATTAATGTCATTGCTACAGCCGGCTGTATTCCGGTTAATACAACACGTGCCCCCATTAAATCTGACATCGATACGACATCACCCAGCACCTTTGCAATGAAAGAATCAATAATCTCTACAGATGTTAAATCAATCACCACACCTGATGCATCTGTTTTATGGATCTTTTCCAATAAATCTTCTTGAAATTGAATGGCTGTCTGATCATCTATTTCCGTCTGAATAGAAATTAACAAATAGTTATGTAGCTTTAATATAGGTATTCGCATCCTGTTACTCCCCCTTAAGAGAACCCATAATATCTTCTATTCCTTTGCCGTTTGCAGGCAATTCAACGACTTCTCTGCCCGTAATCTCAAGCGCTTTTGTAAAACCTTTTTTCAAGGTGCTTCTGGTAGGGAATTTACTTAAGTCAATTCCGATATTTACGATGGTTTGAGCAATTTCCGGACGGATTCCGACAAGGATACATGTTGATCCGATTAATCTGACTGCTTCCGCTGCCTGAATAATATGATGGGCAACCATAGTATCTACTACCGGAACTCCTGTAATATCAATTAATACAACTTCAGAATTGTGCTTAATGGTTCCTTCCAATAAATTTTCCATAATTAACTTCGCTCTGTCGGTATCAATGGTACCAATCAGCGGCATAATTGTTATGCCTTCCATCACTGGAATGAGCGGTGCTGATAACTCTTGCAATGCTACCCGCTGCAGTGAAAGCATATTTTCCCAATTTCCTGTATATTCATTAACCAATTGACGGATTAACGGCTCCACCCACTCATCCACACTGGTTAATACATTTTGAAAATGATTGGAATCGACTTGGTCTGCTTGTTTCAATAAAAATTCGATAGTGACACGTCGAAAAACCTGCAGTCCATCTGTGATGTAACTCAATGGCCAGCCCAGGTTGATAATTTTCTCCGAGAATTCCTCCACTAATTTGGAAGACCCTTCATTCTGGACACTTGCAAAAATCACATTTACAAATTCTCGGTTGGTATTTACATAGAGTTCCTCAGAGATACTTGCTGTATAGTTCCCTGATTTCATTCGTCCGACTTCATCCATCCAACTATCAACAATAGAATCACTATTATTGAGAATTAATTCTTTCAGCTTTTCATCCATCAGTAGTACCCTCCATTTTACTTTTTTTGATAAATTTCTTATTGTGATGAGTGTTGTTATTCTTGCTGCATCGACTGTAAATACATAACTACTATTTAGAAAGCTCTGCACTTATCGCTACCTTAGTATAACATACATAGTATATATCTAGCATTGCTGGAAATAAGGCGGGTTTTGTCAAAATCGTTGTTGCGCTTACTCGTTCCATCGAAAAACATTTGTATGTCGAAAAGCAAAACGATCCGCCCCAGCGGTCGCCTTACACGTTACCTCTTTCCCTTCTCATCTTGTCAGCAAATATATAAAAGAAACGACCAACTCCTGTGTCTTTGAAAAGAAAGTTACTTTTAAAGTACGAAATTTAGAACAAGAAGAAATTTGAGGCAGAAAAAAGACAGCTCTTTCAAAGAGAGCTGTCTTTTTCGTGGTTACAGAAAAATAATATTAATTATTGCTGTACACATCTCGTAAGCCAAGGCTTATTTCTAGTGCTTGATCGATTTTTTCCATCATTTCTTTATCTAATTTGGTAATTTTATCCGTTAATCGCTGCTTATCTAATGTGCGAATTTGTTCTAACAGAATGACTGAATTTCTGTCAAACCCATAACGTTTTGCATCGATCTCCACATGCGTAGGCAATTTAGCCTTTTGTATCTGTGCGGTGATAGCCGCCACGATAACAGTTGGGCTAAATCGATTACCTATATCGTTTTGGACAATCAGAACCGGCCGCACACCACCCTGTTCGGAACCGACTACAGGGGATAAGTCAGCAAAATAAACCTCGCCTCTTTGAACGATCACAAGTGTTACACCCCGATCACAGAGCGCTCTAGAGTTATTTCAGCCTCCTCTTCAGCTTGAAAAGCCTCTGAAGCAATCGTCAGATTAATTCTTGCCATTTCCTCATATCCGCGCTGCATTGTCTCATGAAAACGTTGGAGGTGTTCTTCTTTTTTACGGTTTAAATAATTTTGAGTTGCTTCACATATAAAGTCGTTTAAGTCGGAACCATTCTCATATTTCATTACACCGTCCACCTCACTTAGTAAATTCTTCGGTATTTTCACTAAAATTTCTTCATTATTTTCAGCCAAATCCTAGCACCCCCGCCAACAATTAACGTTCGTTATTCAATTTAATATTATGATAGCATTGTACACATACATTTGCAAAGGGGTTATGGCGAAATTATAAAAAAATCATGTAAATTTGTCGTTTTGCATCTTACATTTCGGGGTATCCCATTACTTTTAAAGATAAAAATAAACGTTTATACCCTCCTATTATACACTATCCAGGCATTAAGGAACAATTCCAGTAACATAAACCAAGAAAGGCCAATCAGATGCTGCCATTGGCAAGGGGGACTCGCTGCAAAGAATGATGGCCTTGAAGGTAAGCACTGTCTTTGAAAAGACACTATCTTCCCTGCGACTTTTTTAACACGTTGAAGTGCATATAATTATGCAATGAAATAAATACCTGTCTATTAATTATATGCCAATATGTAAAAATCATACCTCTGAATCCAAAACAACCTTAGAACGAAAAGCGCAGGAGCGCCCTTGCAGGCTAAGAACGCGACATCCTTGTCGCAACACCTGCACTAGCACATCGTGTGCGTCGAAAAACGTAGAGACTGCGCCCCCGGTCTTTGGGGGTGGTTCTTCGACCTTGGTCGAACTTCCTTTACTTCCTGAGATAAAGGATTCATGCCCCTTTAGGGGTATGCCGACGTTAGGCTTTAGCCTGGTCTTAGTCGGCCTTCCTTTACCTTAAACCGATGATGACTTTCACCCGAGGGGCACGGCACGACGTGAAATCTCTAAAGTTTGGCGCTTTCGTGGACATGGCTATTCCTGAATAAAAATTTAAAAAGGAAATCGTATACTTTCTTAACTTACAAAAAAAGCAGGCCCGGTATCCAGAGCCTGCTTTTGCCTTCGTTGTATCATTTGCTTAATTGTCCCTGTACAGATTGTGCAACTTCAATCATTTCTTCCCTTGTCAATTCCGTGCTGGCTAGTTGATACTCCACTCCCTGGTGATTCCACGTTAACGCATTCCCCTCTAACGCTGCCACAGTTGCGCCCAGATTCACAATATCTCCATCCACTACTTCTGGACCTGAATTCACTGGAGCAGTTTCTCTGATTTCCTGGACTAGCGTGAAGTTTTTCTCGCCTTCATAGGTCGTAATAATACGCTCTCCATCATCTAAGGAAACTTCCTGCTTATCTGCCAATTCTGCTCCAGCTGTAAAGGTAGGATACAGCTCACGGACTTCTTCAGCTGCTGTTTCCAGTGCTTCCCCTTCTTCCGCGCTGGCACTTTCTTCTTCTGTTTCTTGCTCCATATTCTTATCCATTGAAAAATCATCTTCTGCAAAGGTTGCGTCTAGATCAAACCCGTGGAATGTCACATTTACCAGTGGTTCTCTATCCTGATTTAAAACATTCACCATAGCTGGTGTATGGCTGGACTTGTCAAAATAAATTTCCTGTGCCGGTAAATTGTTATTGCTCTGATAATTGGTTTTCGTTCGGAAAATATAATGATCATCTGTCGCTTCAAATTCAGCTTCTGGATCATTCACTACATCGCTGACGAGGGATTGCAGTAAATACGGCTGACTGCTGTTTTCCGGCCAATCAGATTGAAATTTAAAACTTTTTTCCAAGGCAGGTGTCAACACAAAGACACCATCTGTATTTTTCAAAATCACTTGGCTCTCGTTCTGCTCTGCTTCATTTTCAAGTTTGACACGATATTGGTCATCTGCCTGGTACCAGATGTCAATTAAAAAAGTTTGTTCCTGCTCCCCTGTATTCATCGTCATATCCGCTGTTGCCTTATATCCATCCAACTCTGTCACTGTTTCCTGTAGTTCTTCCACGACATCTTCCTGCGTTTTTTCACCACATGCTGCCAATAGCAAACCACATATACCTAATAGGAAAACGACACCGAAAAAACGTCTATTTATCATTAGCATATCTCCCTTGTCTCAATTAACAAAGGGAACGATTTGTTAACAGCTTATCACACCGTTTTTTTAAGAAAATGTACGGATTGCTTCTGGGATACCTTGAATCACATCTCCCGCAAGCAAATCCTGTTCCGAGTGTTTTTCCTGGACAAGCAAGTCTGCAGATTTTCCGTGCAAGAAGCAAGCATTGTTTATCCCTGCAAAAATAGTTTCGCTTTGCATCACCATCGCTAAAATCATTCCGGTCAATACATCCCCGCTGCCGCCTTTGGCAAGACCTGGATTGCCGCTTGACTCCACGGTCTGATTTCCATCTGGATCCGTTATGATCGTATGCTTTCCTTTTAACACAAGATAGCAGTGATAACGTTTTGCAAATGCCGCGCTATACCGGAAAGGCTCTATAAGTAATTCTGGAACAGATATATCCATTAATGCTGCAAGTTCTCCTGGATGTGGTGTTACAATAAGCGGAGCCTGTCTGGATTCGAAATCTGTTAAATACGATTTCAAATGATAAAGGCCATCAGCGTCCAAAATGACTGGTCCTTCAAATGTAAGCAGTGCTGGAAAAATGGCTTTTGCAGTTGCTTCCTTTCTCCCTAAACCAATGCCAACAGCCACTGCATCATAATCTGACAGGTCTATATGATTGATTCCAGCAATACAGCCGTCTGCTTCTGGGACCGCGATATACATCGCCTCCGGATTATTTCCTGCAATCATGGAAATAACGTTCTTGACAGAAGCTGTTGTTAATAAGCCGGATCCTGTCCGCAAAGCAGCTTTGGTCGTCATAAGAACAGACCCTGGCATCGGATCACTGCCTCCAATAATCAGCCCTCTTCCATGATTTCCTTTATGCGCATTTACTTCCCGTTTCGGAAAAGATTCCTTGAAACGAGCGGTTGTCCACAAACGTCTTTGTGTATGCGCCTGAAATAGTTTTTCAGGAAATCCGATATCAGCTACAATCCACTCTCCGTAATAAGAAGACGTGTGCTGACAGACGGCGGATTGTTTGACGGCGCCTATCATAATGGTAGCGTCTGCTTCCACAGCTTGAAAATCCGCAGAACCTTCATCTGCCGGCAGTCCGCTTGGGATATCGATGGAAATAACATATGCATTTTGTTGATTGACTTGTCTGGTCACTGTTAATATATCTCCTCTTAATGGGCCGCGCACACCAATGCCAAGCATGGCATCAATAATCACATCTGCTTCTTGGAGAACGGTATCTATGATATCTTCATCATAACGCTCCACCTGGCCGCCAAATTGCCGATAAACCTCCTTATGATACGCTGCATCCCCCGTTATTTTTTCATTTGGTGCAACCTGAATCGCTTTGACCTGATAGCCTGCTTCTGAAAGGATACGGGCAATAACAAAACCATCCCCGCCGTTATTTCCACTGCCAATCAGAATAACGATTGTTTCTTCTTTCGTTATCCGCTTCTCTACTTCCTTGCTTGCTTCTCTCCCTGCATTCTCCATGAGTATTTTCCCATCAAGTCCAATGGTGCTGATGGTTTCCCGGTCAACCTTGTACATTTCTTCCGCGGTAACAATATACAAATTCGTTCCCTCCTACCGCAATAAAATATATGAGACAAACTATGCGTTTATGCATTTTTAGCATGCGCTTCTCTTTTCTTTATCCTATCTCTTTTCTAATAAAACCTGCGCCACAGCATGGTCCCTGCTGTGAGAGATAGACAAGTGGATATGAATGCCCTCCATTCCTTCCGTTTGCATCTCCGGGGATCCGTTGGCATGATTTGTGATTTCGATTTGTTGAAAGCTCAATTTTCCTATCCCGGTTCTGTTGGCTTTAGCAAAAGCCTCTTTAGCCGCAAACCGGCCTGCGACATATTCGACGCGTCTGTGATCTGATAAATGCCTTGCTTTTTCCTGTTCCGTTTTTGTTAAAACGCGCTCTAAAAAACGGTTATTTTTTTCAAGCAGCCGTTTAATTCTCACTAATTCAACGATGTCTACACCTGTTCCAAGTATCATTTTCATTGCTCCTAAATGTTATTTTATGTATAGTCGCGCTTTTTTAATGGTCATAATCAATATAATTACTTATTATATTATATAGGATAACTTATTCAGTTTGAAGCGTTGGCTATGGGAGGCAAAATATGTTTATAAGAACGGAACGGAGTGTCAAAGAATTTTTTCAATTATACCCTGTCGTAACTATCATTGTCGGGATTAATATATTTCTTTGGTTTATCATTGATTTTTTAAATTTACAAATCGGTCAGTATATCCAATTTTTCGGAGTAGGCATTAATGCTGGTATTGCACAGGGAGAGTGGTGGAGAATCTTCACACCGATTTTTCTGCATGCCGGGGTGTTGCACATGCTGTTCAATTCCTTTTCGCTGGTGTTGTTCGGTCCAGCACTGGAGCAGATGCTTGGTAAAATCAAATTTATCTTAGCTTATGTCGGCACAGCCGCCACAGCAAATATTGTGATTTACTTTATTGAATCCCCTACCTATGCCCATTTAGGTGCTTCCGGCGCGGTTTTCGGTTTGTTTGGAATATATGTTTATATGGTTATTTTCCGCAAAGACTTAATTGATCAATCCAGCAGCCAGATTATTGGTGTGATTGTAGCTATTGCACTTGTCATGACTTTCCTGCGCGGCAATATAAGTGTACTCGGGCATTTATTTGGTATTTTCAGCGGTTTTATCTATGCACCACTGCTCTTAGCAGGAGCGAGAAGTTATTCACCATGGGCACAGCCAAGACCGCGAAAACGAACGTATGCAGACGACGATGATGGCCCGCAATTCGATCCAAACCGCTGGAACAGAAAGAAGAAAATCCCAGAGGGTATCCGAAAAAATAAGTTGTGGATTATAGTCGGTATTATCGCTGTTTTATGGTTATTGGGACAGGCGAATATTTTATAAAGCAAGAGCTGGTCATGATTTTTCGTGGCCAGTTTTTTATGGACTCAACTTTCACACTTTAAAAAGTAATTCCTTTACTATCGGGACAGGGTTGATCTTTTCTCCTCTCAATCTGTTGATAAAGATGAGCAGGTAAGGTGTAAGGTGATGCTACACCATACCCTGTTCAAAAAATAGAAGAACGCTTAAACCAAAAGCAAACAGGATAATAAAGATTATGTTCATCCTGGAACAGTAAGGTTTATATACTTATTCTTAGGTGCGTAAGTTGAGTTACGGACAATATAGGTGAGCGCATCATCCGTTTCGGGATGTAACAATGCAGATGTCGTGAACTTATTCCGCTTCTCATTTTCAAATGATTATTGATACGCAAGTACAAGCTAGTGGCAGAAGAATGAAAGAAACTATATAATGAAGGTATATAATAATTTGTATCTACATGACAGGGGGAAAATAATGAATATTATCCAAGCAAAAGATTACAAAGAGATGGGCCAGATAGCGGCAAAAAAAATAATGGAACAAGTAAATGCAAAACCGGAAAGTGTACTCGGTTTAGCGACTGGCTCTACACCAGAAGGGTTATACGAAGAAATCATTCAAGCACATAAAGACGATAATGTTTCTTTTAAAGATGTGACAACTTTTAATTTAGATGAGTATGTCGGACTTGATAAAGATAATCATCAAAGCTATTACTATTACATGCATCATCTCCTGTTTAACCATATTGATATCAATGGCGGCCAGGTTAACTTGCCAAATGGGGATGCACTTGATTTGCAGGAAGAATGCAATCGCTATGAAAAGGCTATCAAACAGGCTGACGGTATTGATATTCAAATTTTAGGGATTGGTTTAAATGGACATATCGGCTTTAATGAGCCAGGTACACCTTTCTCCATGCAAACCCATATTGTTGACCTGGATGAATCTACCCGGCAAGCAAATGCGCGCTTTTTTGATTCCATTGACGATGTGCCATTACAAGCTATCACCATGGGAATCGATACCATTATGCAATCCAAACAAATTATTCTTATCGTATCTGGATTACAGAAAGCGGAAGCATTAAAGCAGTTAGTAAACGGGCCTGTCACTGAAGATTTTCCGGCTTCTATTTTACAAAAACACGCAAATGTAACGATTATTGCTGATCAGGATGCACTATCTAAGCTCTCTCAATAATAAAAAAGGATGAAGCAATGTTCCACAAGAACGATGCTTCATCCTTTTATTTACGAAAGTTGATTAGCGGTCATCTCTTCTTTTACGCTGGTAATTTCCTTTACCTTTGCGATTTCTGCCGCCCTGGTTTCTTCCGCCTTGGTTACGGCCGCCTTGTCCGCGTCCGCCATAATAGCGTTTGTTATTATTACCGCGGCGGTTATTATTATCATTCTTCGCTTTTTTCACGCTGATTGGTGCAGCGGAAGAAATACGTACTGGTGTATCTCTTCTTTCTTTTGTCATCATGCTGATTGCTGCAGCAATAACGGTAACGGAATCATGATCATCCAGTAATTCTTTTGCAGCATTATAATAAGGCTGCAAATCTTTTTCGTTAATTGCCTGTTTCATTTTATTCATCGTTACTTGCTGCTGGCCGCGTTGTGCGTCCTGATTAGTAGGCGGCGTTAAACGCTTCATTTTACTTTTCGTTGTTTTTTCAATCAAACTCAGATGCGCCATTTCTCTTGGAGTAATAAATGAAATAGCTTCTCCCGTTTTCCCTGCACGGCCTGTTCTGCCGATACGGTGAACATAACTTTCAGGATCTTGCGGAATATCAAAGTTATAAACATGGGTTACACCGGAAATATCTAATCCGCGGGCTGCCACGTCTGTTGCTACCAGAACGTCCACACGCCCTTGCTTAAATTTATTTAATACAGACATACGCTTCCCTTGCGTTAAGTCCCCATGAATTCCTTCTGACCGGTATCCTCTTGCCTGAAGTCCTTCTGTAACTTCATCCACACGTTTTTTTGTTCTTGCAAATACAATAGCTAATTCCGGAGAATTGATATCTAAATGATTATTTAACGTTTCAAACTTAAATTTCTCTGGAATCTCAATGAAATATTGGTCAATATTTTCAACCGTCATTTCTTTTGCTTTTACTTTAACTTCTTTTGGCTCTTTCATAAGCGTCGTTGCAATATCACGAATTTCTTTTGGCATTGTTGCAGAGAAAAGCAATGTTTGTCTTTCTTCCGGAATGCCTTTTAAAATTTCACGGATATCATCAATAAAGCCCATATTCAACATTTCATCCGCTTCATCAAGTACAGCTGTATGCACTTCATCAATACGGATTGTTTTGCGGCGCATATGGTCCATTAAACGCCCTGGTGTAGCCACCACAATTTGCGGTCCATCTTTTAATGCACGAATTTGGCGATCCATTGGCGACCCGCCGAAGATAGCAAGTGCGCGGATATGCTTGAATTTAGACAGGCGGTTAATTTCTTCAGCTACTTGAATAGCCAGTTCGCGCGTAGGCGCAATGATTAAACTTTGGACCTTTCTTAATTTGGGATTGATTTTATTAATCAAAGGAATACCGAATGCTGCGGTTTTCCCTGTTCCTGTTTGCGCTTGTCCAATGACATCATTTCCTTCCAGCGCATACGGAATCGTCTCTGCTTGAATAGGAGTTGCTTCTTCAAATCCCATTTCTTCTAAAGCTTTCATTATCGGCGCAGAAACACCTAGTTCATTAAATTTAGTCACGTAATCGTCGACTCCTTTTTATTTTTTATTGCAAAAGAGGCCTTATAAGTGCGTGTTCAAAAAGCTATGACAACCAGCTTATACAGGATATGACATCTTCCGCGCCTGTCACACTTGCTTTCGGACGGAATTTGGTAATCGCAACGCTCTTTGTTGGAACAAGCAAACCCGATCCCGAGACAAGGGTGATTTTAGCAGAAGATCACTTCCCAGCTGCTTTTATTTGAGAACTTTTTGAACCTCATCTATAAAGAAAGTAGTTATTAAGAGTTTCTCATACTTTTCATCTTATTATACAAATCAGTAACAATCTCTAAACTGCCCGGTAAAAAGACATCATATTTTATGCATCTTTCTGTTTCGCTGCACATGTATTTTCATTACTGATTTACTACCTAAAAATTGCTGATTGAATGAACATGCCACTCCACATCAGCAATTAAACGAATAACGTATTTTAGTTCGTATTCATTGTCCATGTTTAAAGTATTAGAAAACCTGGCATTCTACAACTTTTTGGGTAAATGCCTCCGTTGAGGTTTCTATGACTCATCCCATTAAAACCGTTACTTTTATACAGACAGGGCAACTTTTCATATTCCTGTCCGCCAAAAAAGGCATAACCAATTCCAATAAGGTTAAGAGGCCTCCATAAAAATGCTCTACTAATGATACCATATTTATGTGACAGATATCCAGTATACTGATTAAAATGATTTTTTTTTCGTTACGTGATAAAATATAGTTAGTTATGTATGCGTATGCACTAGAAATTTCCAGATTCATTATATTAGAGGGGCACCTCTTCCCCAATGAAGAATGTATCATGCGCCCACATCCAGTTCTTCATTTTGAACACACTCGAAGAAAAAATACATCATATTGAAAATGTTAAAAGGGAGTTATCACCATGCGTCATTCCGCATTCAACCCTAAAGCAGCAGTTGTTATTGGGGTTTTTTCTATTTCTACATCAGCAATTTTTGTGCGGCTGGCCACAGAGGCATCTGCTTCCATCTTAGCCAACTACCGCCTTTTATTTGCAGTTTTACTTTTATTACCATTTATTTTATTTCATTACAAGCACGAGATTAAACGTATTTCCACAAAAAATTGGTGGCTTTCTATTCTTGCCGGAACCTTTTTAGCGCTATATTTTATTTTGTGGTTTGAATCACTTCATTATACTTCTATCGCCAGCAGCGTTGTACTTATATCACTCCAGCCGTTGCTTGCTTTTATCGGAACATACTTCTTATTCGGAGAACGTTTTTCTTCCGCAGCCATTATCAGTATATTCATTGTCTTACTAGGCGGATTGATTATTGGTTCAGGAGATTTTCAGTTATCCGGAAACGCCCTGTTCGGAGACATGCTTGCACTGCTCGGAGCAATTGCAGTGACCATCTATTTTTTATCCGGACAGCATGTTCGGAAAAAAGTTTCTTTAATCACTTATACATTTATTGTTTATGGCATCAGCGCCATCTTATTAACGCTGTTTAATATCATCCGGCAGGAAAATTTCTTCTCTTATCCTGCAGACCATTGGTGGATTTTTATCGCTTTAGCCATTATCCCGACCTTTTTAGGACATTCTCTTTTTAATTGGTCTTTAAAATGGTTGAGCACCTCCACTATTTCCATGGCTGTTGTATTTGAACCGATTGGCGCGAGTATCCTTGCTTTTCTCATTTTAAATGAAGCGCCGACTTGGTCACAGTTCCTTGGTGGAACAATTATTGTATTTGGATTATTTTTATTTATCCTTAGTACATCCCGAAAAGACAAAGTTACTATTTCAACAAAGAATTACAAATAAAAACATATAAAGCAGGTGAATCAATGACCATCCAATTAATGACCGACAGCTCTGCTGATCTCCCTTTATTCTTAAAAAACAAACTTCATGTCAAAATCGTTCCGCTATATCTCCATTTCAGTGATGGCCAATATAAAAGCGGCGAAACAATGGACATCGAATTATTTCATCAGAAAGTAAAAGAATTAGGAGAAGTGCCACGGTCAGCAGCTCCCAGTCCTTCTGATTTCTATGAAGCCTATAAACGCGTTCCACCTGAAAAGCACATTCTCATGCTGAGCATATCCCATGAAATAAGCAGCACCTATGCGAATGCTGTAGCTGGAAAAAAGCTGTTATTAGAGGAAGAGCCTGAACGTATCATTGAGATTATTAATACAAAGACTGCTTCCTGCGGCATTTGTCTATTGATGCATGAAGCGGATAAAAAAATAGAGGAAGGATACTTCTTTCATCAGTTAGTCGATCATTTGAAAGAGCGAATTGAACAGACTGCTACTTTATTTGTATTAAAAAATTTAGATAACCTTATTTTAGGCGGCAGATTAGAGAAAGTGAAAGGGAAGATTGCCAAAACGTTAAACATCAAAATACTGATGAAAGCAACAGATGAAGGAACCATTGATGTGGCAGAAAAAGTGCGCGGAGAAAAGAAATCCATCCAGCGGTTTGTTGACCAAATCGGGGAATATACGCAAGATACAGAGAATAAAATCCTTACCATGACCTATTGCCGGGATAAAGCAAGAGCGGTTAACGTACTTGAAAAAATCCGCAGTAGATATGGTTTTTACGATACAATCTTAGAGGAATCCGGTCCGCTTATTTCAACATATGGCGGGGAAGGAGCCCTTGTTATTTCCTTTTTTAAAATGTAGTTTTTCAACCATTCCTTTTGATGAAAAGCCTAAAAAAGCCGGGAGCGTATCCCGGCTTTTTTAGGCAGTTGATTCCATCAGAAAATCATAAACCATATTATTTAATGTGTCTTTATCTGTTCCCAGGCAAATTAAGTGTTTGGATCTTTCAAAAAAAACGACTTCTTTTTCCTCTGAATGGATTTCCTTATCCAGATAATAAGCTGTTTTATAAGGCACCATACCATCAAGCTGTCCTTGGGCAATTAGCACCGGCGTATTCACTTTATCCAGGTATTTCCTTGTAAAACGAACCAATTTCATAAACTCAATGTGTGCTTTTAATGGAACAACGCCTGCTTTCTTTTTATAATGATGGAATAATTGGTTTTCTTGTAAATGACCGCGCAAACCATCTCCAATTATGCTGGCGACATCTATACCTATTTGCTTAAAGGATAAATATTTGCCGGAAGTAGCTAAGAGAACAAGCTTGGTAATGTTATATTTTGCTGCTAAATAGGAGGCAATCATTCCACCCATAGAAAATCCGATAATATAAATAGTATCGAACTGTTCAACAAGTGTTTGCAATTCGTCTTCTGCCGCCTGAATCCAAGCTTCATAAGAAGCATCTTCTAAATTTAATACGGTCCCATGTCCCGGCAATGTTGGTACCTTAATATGCCAGTCCGAGCTGTCTCTTAAATAATTTGCCAATGGTTCCACTTCGTAGGGCCCTCCTGTATACCCATGAATAATTAAACATCCTGTCATGATTTTCTTCTCCTTTTACAAATTTACACATTCCATGAATCTCCTCCTGTTATTGTCTCAGGAAGTTAACCTTATCTTTTCTGAATTTGATTGATATATACTTACATGAACCCTTTTACAAACGTGCTAAATTGTTTGACAATGGGGGAAACTTGATGGTAAGTACTTGCCAATTGACCTACCTTACTAATCATCGTGTCAAAATTAAACGGATTATTCTCATTCGTCCCGCCCGCACCGGCAGTCGGTTGTGATTGAACTTGCTGCTGGGACATTAAATACTGTGTTGGCAATTCTGGCTTTGAAAACAAATCATATGGAGTAAGTTCTTGCCTCATATTACGCTGACTTATATTTGAAGAATTTGGTATGTTCGGATGATTTCCATTCCATTCATTAGGGGGTACGTTTCTTTGATATGATGGTTGATATTGCACATCTCTCACCTTCTTTTGCCTTTGATGTTTTAGATTACTGCCATATTATGCAAAGGAGAGTGTATATGTGCATTACCTTTATTTATCTCTAAACACATTGTCAAAAGAATACGTATCGCTGTTTGAATTATCAGCTAATCCTAACTCATATCGTATTTTATTCTTTTGCACGCCTTCTATTTTCTTGTCATCAATAAACAGTGTCGGTGTACCAAAAATTCTCATTTCCTGCAGCTCTTTTAAGTATGCTTTGTTGTGGGTTACATTTTTCAGTTCATAGGAAACATCATTATTATCCAGAAATGCCTTTACCTTTTCTGATGCCTGATTGTCTTCACTGAAAAACAATGTGACCTTTTTCATAAAAAATCCTCCTAATTAGTCCCTTCTCTAACGTTTATCTTATTGTTAATTACCCTCTTTTTTTACGTGTAAAACACTTCATATTATTAAAATTTTGTTTTACTTCGTTCTCATAATTGGTTAATTCATTTTATATTTTGTATTTTTATATTTTTTTATACGAAGATATACTAACACGGAAAATGAATAGTTCCAAACGAAAAAAGAGGGCTGCATCGCCCTCTTTTTTCTATAGTTATTCATTTTTATCAATCATCTTCATAGTCGACTTCCAGGGAAAGAATATCTCCTGTTTCGCCATGAATATCAATATCTGCTTCTTGCTCTCCATTAGCAAGTTCCATCTCATAGACATATCTGCCATCATCATAATCCAATTCTAATTCGACAACTTCTCCATCAAATTCTTGTTTTGCAATTTCAATTGCTTCATTTTGGGCTATGATATTGTTCTTGTCAGCATGGTTGTTTTCATTTCCTTCACTTGCTTCTTGCTGACCGCCTTCCATATTTCTTTCTTCATCTCTGTCATCATCATCTTTTTCTTCGTGAACCACTTCCCCCGTAGCAGCATCGATTACCACATCGTATTCTTGATTATCAGCAATGATTTCTGCTTCATAGTAAAGATTGTTGTCTTCTTTATCTAATTCTAATTCTTTAATAGTACCTTGGTATTCCTCTTCAAGCTTTTTCGCTACATCCTCTGTTGCTACATTTTCATTTTCTGTTTCTGTAATTTGTATTTGCTCTTCATTTGAACCCGATGCTTCCGCATGATAAATTCCTGTCCCGACAACTCCTGTCAATGCGACTGCTCCAACGATGATTCCAATTTTTTTGTTCATTTGTTTTTCCTCCTTATTTCTTATTAATTTCATCTTACCCTAGAATAATGACAACACCATTGGAGTAAGATTAGAATTTCATGAGAAATAAGTTTTAAGGAAAATGCTGCAACCAAAAGGAACAATTATTGGATTTTGCCTTTGGACATTATCCAGTTGGACGTGTTATTCGCTAATTGCTTTAGCAAATTGCTGTACATAACTTGCTGCTGATTCTCCCGCCAGTTTGCCAAACACAGCTCCAGACATTAGTCCAGATCCTCCAGGATAATTCCCGTAAAAAAGTCCGCCTATCATTTCTCCTGCAGCAAATAACCCCGGTATTGGTTTTTGATTTTCATCTAGTACCTCGCTATACTTGCTAGCTTGAATTCCTCCAAACGTAAAAGTAATTCCGCAAGTAACTGGATAAGCATAGAATGGAGCTTTTTGAAAAGACAAAGCCCAATTGCTTTTCGGTGGTGTTATTCCTTTTGTCCCTTTACCATCTTTGATCGCCGGGTTATACTCTCCACCTTGCACAGCATCATTATAATCTCTTACAGTTTCTAAAAATTTATTTTTATCTACACCCATTTTTTCAGCCAGTTCTTCAATTGAATTGGCTTTTATACATGTCGCTTCTTCTAAATGATACTCTGCTCTTAATAATGGACGAACTTGCTCATCAAATAATTGAAATGCTTTCTGTTTTGGCTGGCGTAATGTTTCTTTTCCATATTTCGCATAAGTATAATTTCTAAAATCGGCTCCCTCGTCAACAAAACGTTCTCCATTTGCATTTACAATTAATCCAAGAGGATAGGAAGATTTCTTGTAAATATCACCTGGTTTTTTATAATCACCAACTTTTGGAGCTTGAAAATCTGTCGTATGTGCATGACAGCTTGACCAATCCCCGTAAGGTTGTGCTCCTGCTTTCATTGCCATATCAAGACCGTCTCCTGTATTGAATTCACTTCCTCGGACGATTGCTTCTCCCCATTCTTTCCCAAGGTATTTCATCCTTTTTTCTTTGTTTGCTTCAAAGCCCCCACATGCCAGAACCACTGACTTTGCCTGGATTTCCTTTCTCACTCCGTTTTCTTCAACGATGACACCGCTTACTTTATTATTTGCAGTTTCTAGTTGAACAGCTCTAGCGTCATAACGAATTTCTACCCCAAGTGATTCTAATTTTTGAAACAATGCCTCGACTAATCCAATACCTTTACGATATGTTTTCACAGGTAACCCGCCCCAAAACTGCTGGACACCATTATTATCAAATGACTGGTTCTCATTTAGTTCAAAAGCTACTCCTTGCTGCTTCATCCATTGAATAGTTTCATAAGATTTTTCAACTAATTGTTTGGAAAGCTCCGGATCGCTTTTCCCTTCTGTTACAGAAATAATATCTTGATGAAAGTCAGCTTCTTGGTATTCCGGCATACTTATTTTTGCAAAATCTTCTGAAGTTAAGTGTGACAAAATGGGTTTTAATGCATGTTTATCTTGATAAGCAAAGCGAATTGCTCCATCCGTAAAGAAAGAATTTCCACCGCGTTTCTCCTTGGGACCACGTTCCAAAATAAGGACATTCATTCCATTTTCTTTTGCAGCAACTGCCGAACAAAGTGCTGCATTCCCTGTACCTACAACAACTACATCAAATTTTTGATTTTCGTTTTTATTCATATTGTCCTCCCTTAAATTATTTATAATCTACACTGAGTATAATGCTTTTTCACAGATAAATTAAATACTGTTTTTTTAGCACATATGATAAATTATTTTTATGACGGGAGTCTTTTCAGAACTTCATCTGTGAAAGCTTCGGTTCCTTTGTCTCCTCCTAAATCCTTTGTAGTTATACCTTCTGCTAACGTTTGATACAGGCTTTTCTCAATCGTTTTTCCTGCAGTTTCTAACTTGGAATCAGCGTATCGTTTGCTCATCCATTCCATTAATAGAGCAGCGGAAAGCATCATGCCGATTGGATTCGCAAGGTCCCTTCCTGCTATATCTGGTGCGGATCCATGAGCAGCTTGCGCCATTGCAACGTTTTTATTGGTATTGATAGAAGGTGCCAGTCCTAAACTGCCAATTAATTCACCAGTCAAATCAGATAGAATATCTCCAAACATATTCTCTGTCACAATGATATCAAAATCTGCCATTCGCCGAACAACATGCGCACACATTGCATCCATATGATAATCATCTACTTCCACTTCTGGATAGCTTTTTGCAACCTCTTTACATACTTCCAAAAACATGCCTGATCCCATGCGAATCACATTTGCCTTATGGACAATGGTTACTTTTCTTTTACGCTGCATGGCTTTTTGAAAAGCAGCATGAGCAATTCTTTCAATAGCTTGCCGGGTAAAAACGCCTGTCGTAAGTACAACATCCTTGGTAACCTGAAATTCTCCGACGCCTTGAAACATATTCCGATCGACGTAAAAACCCTCTGTATTTTCTCTGTAAATAATCAGATCCGCTTCTTTCACGACGCCATGGATACCAGGTAACGTTTTTGCCGGGCGGATATTCGCAAATAGATCAAATTGATGCCGTAATTCTCCGCTTGGGTTACGTATTGCTTTAAACTTCTCTGGATAAGATGCAGAATCATGTGGGCCTAAAACCCAGCCATGACATTGCTTTAAAGCTGTAATCGTCTCATCAGGAAGCGAATGTCCTGCTTCGTGAATCCCTTCCCAGCCAACCAAAAGATTGATCCATTTGATGCTGACATGTTGCTTTTCGACAGCGGCATTTACTAAACGAGCAGTTGCCTGTATAATTTCTGGACCAATCCCGTCCCCTTCCAATAAACCAAGTTTATATAATGCCATACTTTTCCTCCTTTTCCTGCTTTGGCTTATAACATACTCTATCCTTTGGTTAACGTCTAATACTATTTTCTTTAAAAAGGTAATAAATAAATTTAATCTTCTTCATTCCACTGTTTTAAGTAATTTACAAAATGATTCACTACGGATAAATTTTCAAATAATTGGTTATACACAAGCCAAGTTTCTCTTGTAACCGGTGTTCCGTCTTTAAAATAAATTGCCTGCTGGTATAAATCATCATCTTGTTTCAAACATATCCCGGGCACAACAGCGAAACCCAAATTATTTTTCACCATTTCTTTACACGTTTCAAGCCGGTCTACTTCCATTTCGATATTTGCAGGCTCAGAAAACTGGTCTGCCCACCAGGAGGTAATACTCTCTTTTAATGAACTGTCTGTATTATAATTAATCAACCGATATTCCGGTAAAATATCCATATTTATTTTTTCTTTAGAGATAAGATACAATGCTTCATTCTTTAAAAGTATTTTTTCTCCGTGCCATCCTCGAATGTTTCTTAAAATTCCAACATGCACACTGGAGTTATTAAGGAATTCAATAACTTGTGTACTCCAACCCGTTTTAACATTAAACCGAACATTCGGATAATTATTCGAAAACTCCTTTAATACCCTCGGCAACAAATACTGGGCAAAATTGCTGGATACACCGATTCTCAATGTTCCGGATACCTTATCTTTCATATTACTCATGGTATCTTTCATAAATTGAAACTGTTTAAGCATTTCTCGGGAATAATCTACTAAGTATTCACCCTCAGATGTAAATTCTACCCCTTTTTTTGTTTTAAAAAATATACTTACTCCCAAATTCTCTTCCAGATTCCTTAATCGATAACTTAAAGACGGTTGAGATACATATAATTTTTCTGCGGTTCGAGTCATATTTCTTTCTTCGTAAAGCGTTTTCAATAAAATCCAATCTTTTTGTTCCATCTAGTTCCTCCTCTGGATTTATTTAAATCTTATTATGTAGAAAAGGTTATGGGTTATCAAGTTTTTTTATGAAGTTAAATAAAATATCATTATTTTACTTATCCTCTGAAAGCGTTTACTATAAAAACAATCATTATTAGGAAAGGGATGAATCTTTTGAAAATAAAACTTATTTATATTTTATTACTCTTGTTGAGTGTCATGCTCTTAGGCTGTAACACCATGGAAGTATCAGGAACGCAACAAAATGAAGATGGAAGCACTTCTTATGATGGAGAAACAATTTCTTTTGTTGTTCCTTTTCAAGCAGGAGGAGGAACAGATGTTTTTGCTAGATTTATGACTCCTTACTTCGCTAAACATATAGAAGGAGAACCTAGAGTGCAAGTAGAAAATATTCCTGGCGGCGCTAGTATTACCGGGACAAATGAATATGCTAATTCCCGCCAGCCTAATGGATTTAATATTCTTACTTCCAGTGCGTCATCTCACGTTCCATTTATGTTGGAACAATCTTCCGTCGATTACGATTTGGAAGATTTCACGCCGTTAATTGGTGCTCCATCCGGAGGAATTGTCTATACAAAGCCTGAACTTGCGGAAGATGGAATGGAAAACTTGACCTCTTTAGAAAATGAACTATATTACGCGGGAATTTCACCTACTGGATTAGACTTGGTAACCCTGCTTTCCTTTGAAGTTTTAGAAATGGATGTCAAAGCTGTATTAGGCTATGAAGGACGCGGACCATCACGCGTTGCATTTGAACAAGGAGAAAGCAATATTGACTATCAAACCACTTCTGCCTACACAAGCAATGTAGAAAATTCGGTAGAAGAAGGGGATGCAGTTCCTTTATATAGTCTGGGTCATGTTGATCAAGACGGCAACCTTATCCGGGATCCACAATTTCCAGAACTCCCAACTATTGAAGAAATTTATATCGACATCTATGGAGAAGAACCAAGCGGAGAAGCATGGGAAGCTTATAAACAAACCGTGGCTGCCTCTTATAGTTTAAATAAAATCATTTGGGTTCACGAAGACGCACCAGAAAATTCAAAAGAATTATTACAGCAAGGGATGGAAAAGTTGGTAGAAGATACAAGCTTTGAAGATGAATCTGAGAATGTCCTTGAAGGATATGATGCTTTTGTGGGAGAGGAATTAAATAACCAAATTGAACAGTCTTTCTCTATCACACCAGATACAAAAAAATGGATTATCGACTATTTGCAAAATAATTTTGATGTTGATATTAGCAAGCTCTAGAAAGGAGGAATTGGATGATTGAAAGTGCAATGGAAGCCTTATTGATTGTATTAGATCCTTCAAGACTCATCTATATGTTTTTAGGAATTGGTATTGGAGTCATTGTTGGATTACTACCAGGTTTAAGCGGAACAGTTGGAATGTCTTTACTGCTTCCTTTTGTTTTCGGACTTGAACCATATGTTGGAATGGCTCTTCTCATTGGAATGATTGCTGTTATTCATACAGGTGATACCTTTCCTTCCATTCTGTTTGGCATACCTGGAACTTCAGGATCTCAAGCGACCATTATGGATGGATATCCGTTGACGAAAAAGGGTGAAGCTTCCAGAGCTATGGGAGCATCCTTTTTCTCCTCCATGATTGGCGGTGTTATTGGCGGTATTGCGCTTTATTTAACTATTCCCTTTGCCCGGCCACTAATTACTTCATTCAGCTCACCGGAGTTATTTATGCTGACAATGTTGGGGCTCAGCATGGCAGGATTATTAGCGGGAAAATCACCAATAAAAGGAATTATCTCTGGTATTCTCGGTTTGCTTATTGGCGCTATAGGAAGTGCCCCGGCAGTTCCTGAATACAGATATACATTAGATACACTTTATTTAACACAAGGGATATCCTTACCTATCGTAGCCATGGCTATCTTTGCATTTCCAATTCTCATTACAATGCTGACAGACAAAGGAAGTGTATCCAATCACGCGAGATTACAAAGCGGCATTTTAAAAGGGGTCATGGATACACTGAAAAGTAAATTCTTGGTGTTTCGAAGTGCAGTGATTGGGGCTCTAATTGGATTTATTCCTGGACTTGGCGGCAGTGTTGTCGATTGGATTGCTTACGGTGCAGGACAAAAAACGGTTAAAAATAATCACTTTGGTAGTGGAGATATCCGTGGTGTGATTGCACCAGAAAGTGCCAATAACGCGAAAGAAGGCGGCTCTCTGGTTCCAACATTGCTTTTTGGCATCCCTGGAAGCGGAACAACAGCTATTCTGCTCGGCGGACTGACACTTATGGGGCTAGAAGCAGGTCCTAAGATGCTATCTGATGATCTTCCAGTAACCTTATCTATTGTATGGACGCTCGTATTTGCAAATATTTTTGGTGCTTTATTATGTATGTTATTAGTTCGCCCTATTTCAAAAATTAGTTTAGTTCCGGGTGAAAAAATTGTTCCCTTTCTTTTAGTTTTACTAGTCGTTGGCGCCTACCAAAGTACAATGTCATGGGGAGATCTGATTGTATTTGTTATTATCGGCTTACTCGGATATGTTATGACCGTCTTAGATTGGCCGCGTCCTCCGCTGCTTATTGGTTTTGTACTTGCTCTACCTGCTGAAAGATACTATTGGATTTCCATTGAAAGATATGGATGGGAATGGCTTATGAATCCATTAGTCATCATCATTGCTATTGTTATCGTGCTTCTGCTTGCAGGCGGGACAATCATGAAACGTGTAAGTAGCAAATACGAAAGTAAAGGAGGAATGTAAAATGAATAGAGATTATCTCAATCTTATTTTCAGCGGATTTCTTTTTCTTTTATTTACACTTACTTTGATTGAAGCTTTAACATTCAGTCAACTGGCACAGTTTTTTCCACTTTATATTTCTATTGCCGGCGCTGTACTAATGTTTATTTATTTCATTACTCAAGTGTTGGCAATCTATAAACAGAAGAAAGAAGAAGGAAATCCAGTAACTATTCCTTTGTTGCAACCACTTAAATATATTGGATGGATAATTGGTTACTTATTACTTGTTTTTATTACCGGACTGATGGTAGCCACTACTATATTCTTATTTATATTTCTAATTTTCGAATCAAAAATGAAACTGATATCAGCCGGGATTTCTGTAGCTTGTGTTCTTATTGGTGTCTCCTTGCTGAGTTCAGCACTTGATATCTATTGGCCTACAAATTTACTTGGATTTTAATTCGTATAGAAGGAGGATTTTTTGTGAGAGATTATGAAAAAATACGTTCAGCAATTATCCGTGGTGGAACAAGCAAAGGCGTTTTCATCCTAAAGAATGATTTGCCTGCTGACCCAGAATCGAGAGATAAAGTTATTCTTTCCATCTATGGCGGGACTGACGAGAGACAAATTGACGGTTTAGGAGGAGCTGATTCACTTACCAGCAAACTAGCAATTATCAATGTTTCCCCTCGGCCTGATGTCGACATCGAATTCACATTCGGACAGGTCGGTATCGGAACGGGAACAATCGATTATAACTCCAATTGCGGTAATATTTTAAGTGGCGTAGGTCCATTTGCTGTCGATGAAGGCTTAGTCGCTGTACAAAAACCATACACAAAAGTACGTATTCTTAATACAAATACAAATACGATTATTGAAGCTGCTGTCCCTGTCAGCTCTGGAAAAGCTGTAACGAAGGGAAATTACACAATAGACGGTGTGCCCGGAAAAGGGGCGAAAATCGTTTTAAATTTCCTACACGCTGATGGATCGAAAACAGGGAAGCTTTTTCCCACCGGTAACCGAAAAGAGGTTCTTCATACGAAAGCCGGAAATTTTGATGTTAGTATCGTTGATGTAGCTGCACCAGCAGTATTTGTACAAGCTGAACAGCTAGGACTTAATGGGACAGAAATGCATACTGACTTAACAGCAGAGCAACTGCATATTTTGGAAATGATCCGTTCATCTGCCGCTAACAAAATAGGATTTGTAACAAGAAAAGAGGAAGCAACAAAGGTAACTCCTTCGAGCCCTAAAATCGTTATTGTTTCTCCTTCTCAAACATATACAAATATATCCGGAGAAACAATAGAGCAGCAAACAATCCATTTAACTGCTCGCGCAATGTCTATGCAGAAAATGCATAAAACATTTCCAGTAACTGGCGGAATTTGTACAGCAACAGCTGCAAAATTAAAAGGTACCGTTGTTTATGAATGCAGCATTCATCACCATAATGATGAATTTATTATCGGCCACCCATCTGGTTCGATGGAATTCTCAATCAGATGTAAGGATAATGGGCAACAGGTGGAATTGGACAAAACAGCTGTAGCAAGAACTTCTCGTCGTCTCATGGAGGGTTACGCTTACGTGCCAAAAGAATTATTTTGGAATGAAGCAGAATCCATTTATTAGTTATATCATGAACTAAAATTATAAGAATATAATTCTAAAACAGTTTAATTCCCTATTCATAAAGAAATCCAAACGTTAATTTATCACATGCAGTGACATTTCGTTTGGATTTCTTTATGATATTTTTAATCATCTAAATCAATTTCCAGTGTAATAATATTGCCGGTGTAAGCATTAATTTCTATCGTTGCTTCATCTTCTCCGTCAATCATTTCAATTTCATAAATTAACATGTCGTCATCTGAATCCATTTCCAGGTCCGTTACTTCCCCCGGAAATTCATTTCTGGCAATTTCCATTGCTTCTTCATGCGATATCACCGCATCATTTTCTGTTGTTGGATTATTCGCATTATCTTCAGTGTTTGCTTCTTCCCTTTCTGATCCATCATTTGATTCTGGATTTTCATTTACGTTTTCTTCTTGAGGCGCTGTGTCTTTTTCTGTTTCTTCTTCTTTATTTTCAGCTGTTCTCTCTACAGCTGTCAGATCAATAACTTGCCCTGTATCTCCATTTAATTTTAAGGAATAGACGCCTTGGTCTTGCGTAACTTCCATCTGATAAACCGGCTCTCCGTTCTCAACATTCAACTCCGGTTCCGTATGTTGACCCGGGTATTGATCATTTACAAATGTTTTAATCTCCTCCGAGTTAAGATCCGGATTAGAAGATGTCGCGTTTGTCTGATATACCGTTAAACCGATAATAGCAAACACAGCCAGGGCGCTGATCACCCAGATTATTTTCTTCCGCACACCCTATCACTCCTTTTCTTACAGTATAAAGGGTACTTTTTATGAATCCATGATAATTTGATTAGAAATTGATGAGAATGAAAAGATTATTTTAAAAGTGTCCATGTAAATGTAGACCCTTGACCAACTTCGCTATCCACAGTGATTTCTCCGCCGTGTATGTCAATAATTTCTTTTGCAATGGCCAAGCCTAGTCCTGTTCCGCCAGTCTCACGATTTCTCGCCCGATCCACACGGTAGAAACGGTCAAATATCTTTTCCTGCTCTTCTGGTGCAATTCCTTCCCCATCATCTTGAAATTGAATTTGGATTTTTTCTGTACCTATCCGCATCTTTATCAAAACAGCTTCTTCACTATATTTCAAGGCATTTTCAATTAATATATATGGAATTTGTTTGATTTGATCGATATTTCCAAAGATTTTATAATCGCTCGATTCTGCGTCGAACTGGATTGACCGATCGGGGTATGCATTTTGGAAGGTCTGGATAACTTGTTCTACTACTTCCCGTATATTTACTTCTTGCTGTTTGTTATCGTTCTTATGTTTTGCTAATAAAAGCAGCTGCTCTACCAGCTTTTGCATGCGATCAGCCTCGGAATCAATTGCGCCTACAGATTCATCTAATAACTCCGGACGCTTCTTCCCTTGTCGCTCAATAAGCTGGGCGTAGCTTTTTATAATCTGAATCGGCGTCTTTAATTCATGCGATGCGTTGGATACAAAAGCTTCCTGCTTCTCAAAGTTTTCTTTTAAAGAATCAATCATTTCATTAAAAGTCATTTCCATCTCATAAATCTCATCTTTATTACGTTTTTTTACATCACTCTTTTCCCCATTCTCATCCTTGAAGCGACTTTCTATATCAATCTTCTGCCAATTTTTATTATGGATATTCCGCCGCATCGTATCTTTTAACTTTTGAATCGGTGTTAATAAAAAACGACTCAAAGTGATACTCGCTATAACAGTTGGAATAAGTATCACCGCACTAGAAAAGAGAAGCACATATGTTAATGTTCTCATTGTTTCATCCAGATGGATCAATTCATTTGCTACATGAACGGTAACAATTTCACCATTCTCCCAGATAATCGGTTTTTCGATAACAGCAAAATTGCTTCCAATATTGTCATCCTGAACAATACGACTTGTTTCTGACGTTGTATAGTTTACTTCCAAATTCGTGTAATCACTGGATTTTGTTTGCAAACGGACAACATTGCTACCTGTTTCATCAACAATACGAATCATCCCATTTGCCGGTAAATAGGCCGTTAACAGATTGCTCATGGCTTCTGTTGATGTAGTATCATTTTCAGCAATGGCTTCCACTAATGCATCCGCCTGCACACGAAGCTGATCAATCTCTCCATCGGAAGCACTCCGGTAAAATAAAAAATAAATCGCAGTATGTGCAATAGCAATCACCAAAAACATAAAGACGGATGAAAATAGGATAATCTTTTTACGCAATGTCATTGGCTTGTTTCCTTAATCGAGTAGCCTACTCCACGTATGGTTTGAATATATGCTTTATCATACCCTTTATCAATCTTTTGGCGCAGATAGCGGATATAGACATCCACCACGTTTGTTTCGCCAATATAGTCAAAACCCCATACTTTTTCAATTAACTGTTCACGCGTAAGCACCCTATTTTTATTTTCTAATAAACAAACTAATAAGTCGTATTCGCGCGGGGTTAATTCAATGGGCTTATCGGAACGGGTAACTTCATACGCCGCTGTATCTACTCGCAAATCTCCTGCTTGTAATGTCTCTTGATTGGATGTAACTTGCACCGTTTTACGTAAATTCGCGCGGATACGGGCCAGCAGTTCCTCAATTTGAAATGGTTTCGTGATATAATCATTTGCTCCAAGGTCGAGACCATTTACTTTATCATACACTTCATCACGGGCAGTCAATAAAATAACCGGGGTATCATTTTCTTGCCTGCGCATTCTTCTTAAGACTTCCAAACCGCTTAATTCAGGTATCATAATATCGAGCAGAACAAGTCCCCACTCTTTTGCTTCTATATATTCCAGCGCTTGTTTGCCATCGGCGGCAACTGTTGTCTCATAGCCTTCATAATCTAATTCCAACTGTAACACACGGCTGATCTTCTGTTCATCCTCTACAATTAATATCCGTTCAGCCATTGGCCGTGCTCCTTTCTGTAAACATGTGGTACAAAAAAAACTGCCCCCAAACAGCTCCATGAACAATGGTATTCGTCCAACGTTCTACTTCAATCATCCAAACTTCCTTTCACAGAAGTTTTTACGGATAATTTCTCCGTAAGAAAGCAAAACGGCTTTTCGTTCAATAGCTTTGGGGGCAGGTTATCTCATGCATGGAAAAAAATCACATGCATCATTGCTTAGCCTAAATGCTGTTTTAAGAAATCTGTAACAGATTCCGGTGTTTTCGTATCAGCACTATGCTGATGTGCGATTTTTTCTCCATTTTGAAATAGGAGGATGCTCGGAATCCCCATTACTTCATATTTTTCAGCTAATCCGGATACTTCATCACTATTTATTTCATACCAGTCATTGCCTGCAAATTCTTCCATAACTTCTCCGATAAACATATCCATACGTTTACAATCCGGACACCAGTCCGCGAAGAACTTTATAATAACAGGTTTCTCGCTTTGAATGGTTTCTTGAAATGCTGCTTCTGTTTGAATTGCTTGCATGATTATCTCTCCAATTCTTTGTGTTATTTATATTCTAATCTTCCCAATGCCAATGCTGCAATTAATCCGCCTATAAATAAAAGAACACATATTAGGATACTGCCGGCACCTGCAGGAATACCTGGAAATACAATGGTAATCGCACCAATAACCAATCCGATAATAACGGCGTAGGTACTTATGAAATAATTTCTTAAAAAGTAAGCAATTACCTTGCTCATCGTAATAAACCCTAGTGCAATCCCAGCACCAGCTACAATAATAATAGAAAATTGAAAATTACTGATAGCGCTCATTATTGTGGGATATACACCAAGCAGCATCATTATCATGGACCCGCTAATTCCTGGCACAATCATGACACTGCTGCCGATAAAACCTGCTACGAATAATAAGATATACGTATTTGTACTAATATTTTCAATAACCTGTCCTTCATTTGGATTTAAAATACCTAATCCTGCGACAATAATAAATCCAATAAGCAACAGCATATACTGCTTTGTATGAAATTTTGTCTTTCCTTCTGCTTTTTGGTATAAGTAAGGAATCACACCAATGACCAGTCCCAAAAAGAAAAATTGTGTTTGCATGGGATAATGCGTAAATAACCAATCAATTACTCTGGCAAATAAGAAAATAGCTGTGACCATGCCAATTCCTAAAGGTACCAGAAAACTCAGGTGTTTCTTCCAATCTTTACTGAAAAAACCGCTTATAGATGCAATCAAACGTTCATAAATACCTAACAGGACAGCAATAGTTCCCCCGCTTATACCGGGAACAACTTCTACAGACCCCATTATTAAACCACGATATAAATTTTTCCACTCCATGTATTCTTTTTCTCCTTCGTATTTCATCGCTACGGAATCATTTTATCAAAAGTAGTCCGAAAAATACACTTTGGAAAAAGATTTATTTCCATTGATACATTTCTTTTGAAAAATAAGAGAAAACATCAAAGGATAAGAGCTTTTATCATGACGATATACAATAAATCATTTATAATGACTGTATAAATTAAAAATGCAGAGAAAAACTATAGAATAAACTTTGTATAGTTTCATATGTATTATTGTGTCCATTTTTTTAGGGGGAAAGAAAGATGAAACGGTATTTAACACTGATTTTATTTGCTTTAAGCATTCTGATTATATATATTGGATCTAAACTGCAACTGTATTGGAGCGGCGTTGCTGCATGGGGGCTCGCTTTAGTATGTCTTATTTTTGCAGTACATTATTCGAAGTACATTCCGAATGAAAAAAACTCCAAAAATAAAAAGAAAGAAGTATAAAATCTCCCCGTTTTTTCAGTTTACTGACGAGGAGATTTTTGTATGAGACACTATCTCTTTTTTCATACGGCAATGCTGTTAGTCTCCTTACCCAATCCCTCTAAAATACCCGCCTGCCTGCACACATGCAATCCCGTCTTACATCCTTCACCATTACGTTTCCTGATACTGCTTTTAAGTAAAAAAACCATCGTGCAACTGCTGCGCTTACTCGCCCCATCGGAAAATGTTGGCAAGTTTTTGAACACACATTATAATGAACATTAGAAATGTATTTCTGACAGCAGAATTGGGGGCTAAGTCAACATGGTAAAAAAGGAAGAAAAATTAACTACAATCCATTGTCAAAATGAGTATGACCCTTTACATCAAGTTATTGTTGTTCCACCGGACAATATGAAAATTACAACCGTTATCAATGAAACCCAAGCTTATTATGCAAAAGACAATATCGATCGAAAAAAAGCAATGGAACAACATGCTTTTTTTATAAAAACCTTAGAAGATAACGGAACAAAAGTGATTTCATTATCGCCAAGGCCAAACTTAAATGAACAGGTTTTTACACGGGATATCGGTTTCGTTATCCGTGATTATTTATTCATTTCTACGATGAAACGAGATATCCGTAAAAAAGAAAGCCCTATTTTGCAAAATTGGCTGGATGAGGAGAAAGTAAACTATCATACTTTTTCCGATACCACCATAGAGGGCGGAGATGTCATCATTGATAACGATCATATCTGGGTCGGCTTAAGCCAACGTACAGAGCAGGCGGCCGTTGACTGCCTTTGCAGGCAATTTCCTCACATGGAAGTAACAACAATTCCATTACAGGAGGATATCCTCCATTTAGATTGTGCATTTAATATTTTAGAGGGAAAATATGCGTTAATCTATCCGGACGGAATGAGTGAAAACGCCTATCACCTACTAAAAAAACACTATACATGCGTTGAAGTAACCAAAGAAGAACAATTCTATATGGCACCCAATGTATTATCTATTGGACATCATAAAGTCATCAGCCTTCCTGAAAATAAACGGATAAATAAGATATTAACAGAACTTGGCTACCACATCATAGAAGTTCCCTTTTCTGAAATTATTAAGTCCGGCGGCTCTTTCAGATGTTGTACGCTCCCGCTTTACCGAATCAAATAAATACAATGCCTTTTAACCTGCCAAAACTGGCGTATGCTGCAGCCATTTCGGCAGGTTTTATTTCATAGAACCCCGCTTCTTTTCAGCCCTCTTTCAAACTTTTAATTACTCTATTCCTTCAAACATCTTTTTTCTTTCTCTAAAAAAGAGTATAATAAATAAGTACGGAACATATTTTTAGTAACTAAATTACTATTTTTTTGAGAATTCTATTTTGTAAGAGTATACATGTAAGAATTTCAGTTAAGGAAGGTTTGTGACAATGATGAGGAAAGATACGAATCAGACAGATGTCATTTTAATCGGCGGTGGGATTATGAGTGCCACGATTGGTTCCTTATTAAAAACACTGCAGCCTGAATGGCAGATTAATGTTTTTGAAAAGCTGGGTCAAACAGCACAGGAAAGTTCGGATGCATGGAATAATGCCGGAACAGGTCACTCTGCGCTTTGTGAAATGAACTATACACCGGAACAGCCGGATGGTTCACTCGACATTACGAAAGCAGTTAAAATAAATGAGCAGTTCCAATTATCAAAACAGTACTGGTCTTACCTTGTTGAACAGGGCGTATTAGATAATCCAGAGGAATTTATTCAATCATTACCGCATATAAGCTTTGTAGAAGGCGAAGACAATGTGGAATTCCTTAAAAAACGGGTAGAAGCACTTCGAAACAATCCATTATTCGAAGGCATGGAAATTACGGAAGATGAAGAAACATTGAAAGAATGGATCCCGCTTATGATGGAAGGCCGGGATGATCGTGAACCGATTGCTGCTTCAAAAATTGATTCAGGAACGGACATTAACTTTGGCAGTTTAACACGTAAATTATTTGATCAACTGGAAGAACAGGGGACAAGACTTTACTTTAAACATGAAGTCGAATCTATTGCACGTACAAAGGATAACCTCTGGGAAGTAAAAGTGAAAAATTTATTTAATGGCAAAGTTTCCTATCACAAAGCAAAATTTGTATTTATTGGAGCTGGCGGCGGAAGTCTGCCGTTATTGCAGAAAACAAATATCCCAGAATCCAAACATATCGGCGGCTTCCCGGTGAGCGGGTTATTTATGGTTTGTAACAACCCGGAAGTTGCCGAAAAACATCATGCAAAGGTATATGGAAAAGCAAAAGTAGGAGCACCTCCAATGTCCGTACCGCACTTGGACACCCGATTCATCAACGGAGAACGCTCTTTATTATTTGGCCCTTTTGCAGGTTTTTCACCGAAGTTTTTAAAAACGGGGTCAAATCTGGATCTATTTGGATCCATCCGGCCCAATAATTTAACAACAATGCTTGCAGCCGGCGCAAAAGAAATGGGACTGACAAAATATCTTATTCAGCAAGTCCTTCTATCAGATGAAAAAAGAATGGAAGAGTTGCGTGAATTCATCCCTGATGCGAAAGCCGGAGAGTGGGATATTGTTGTTGCCGGACAGCGTGTACAGGTGATTAAGGATACAGATGCAGGCGGAAAAGGAACTCTGCAATTCGGTACCGAAGTCATTACTGCGGAAGATGGTTCTATCGCTGCTTTACTTGGCGCTTCACCAGGTGCTTCCGTTTCTGTAGATGTCATGCTCGATGTTCTTCAACGTTGCTTTCCGCATCACTTTAAAAAATGGGAACCTAAAATCAAAGAAATGATTCCTTCCTATGGTATTTCTTTATCCGATAACCCTGAAGTTTTTGCAGATGTAAGTGCAAAGATCAATGAAAAGCTGCAGCTGGAAGAAGAAAGAAAAGAAGCTTTATTAAGTTAAGTGTTTGATAAATACTTCCATAAAAAACGTCGATTCTATATATAGAATCGACGTTTTTTCTCTATTTCACAACACTTTGACCGGATCCCAAGATACAGCATTCAATATAAAAGAAGCCAGTTCTTCTTTATATTTTTTTATTTCTTCTGGAGTACGTTGAAACAGAATCATGCCCCTTGCTGTAGTCTCAATTAACGAGATAATAAACTCACTATAATAATCAGCATCGATATCCGTGCCAATGTCTCCCTTCTTCTTGGCTGCTTCCAGATAGTTTGCCACAAGATCGTATAGAGGACGATAAATCACCTTCCATTTATCGATATCTCCGCTTCTGGTAATACCTGCATAAACAATCGAAGGAATCGTTCGGTCTTCCTGATTTGTTTCAAAAATACGGTTTATCGCCAGCCTTAAGTTATAATCCAGTCCCGCATCCAAATCACCATGTTCTGTAAGGTATTTTGTGTAATTGGAAATGATTTGCTGCGCCAAATCCGGCAAAACATCCAATTTGCTCTGATAATACAGATAAAAAGTACCTTGAGCAATCCCGGCTTTTTTTACAATTTGCGAAACACGTGTATCTTCCAAGCCATTTTCCTTAAAAACCTGATAAGCACTCGTCAAGATAAGTTCTTTTTTATTAGCAGTTTTCGCCATATCACTACCTCCTTTTTAAACTGACTGATTGTCATTCATTTATATTTATGATACCATACTTTTAGGAAAAGTTGAATAGTAAGAATAAAAGGATTGGTTAAAATACGGTATACCTGCTAATCAAGATGTACGGTATTATTTGTAACATATGTCATCATTCATTATCCGGGAAAGAGGAGATTTTTTTGAAAAAGGCTTTTAAAATTACAAAACAAGATATGAAAAACATCATTCGTGTTCCCTCTGTTCTTATTTTGATTATTGGATTAGCAATCCTCCCTTCTTTTTATGCTTGGTTTAATATAAAAGCATCCTGGGACCCTTATTCAAATACACAGGGAATCCAAATCGGGGTCGTCAGTGATGATACCGGAACAGAAGTGGAAGGCGAATCCATCAATATGGGAGACGAACTGATAGACAATTTGAAGGAGAATGAATCATTAGGATGGCAATTCGATGATTCGATTGAAGAAGCAGATGAAAAGGTTTATAAAGGAGAATATTTTGCAACCATTCACATCCCTGAAACCTTTTCGGAAGATGTGACCAGTATCCTTGATGATGAGCCTAAAAGTGCAAATGTACAATATAAAGTAAATGAAAAAACCAATGCAATTGCTCCTAAAATGACAGATACTGGAGCTACACAAATTACAGAAACCATTAATGATACATTTGTACAGACAACAGCTCAAACATTGCTGGAAGAATTTAATAATGCCGGGATTGAACTCGAGCAAAACCTTCCTATCCTGGAGAAAATCAAAAGTGCTGTTTATAACCTGCATGATCATATAGATGATATCGATGAAGCAGGAGATCTCATTGTTCAGTTAGACGAAGACCAGGATAATATTCAAAACTACGCAGATACATTGGACAGTTTAGAGGACTATGAGTCAAACATCCGAGAAGGCGGAGATCAGATTCTGACTGTTCAATCCCATATGGACGATATCAACCGTCTGGGAGATGCTGTCGTTGAATTAAACCAGTCCATGCCTGATATCGAAAATGCGTTAACTCGAATCAGTTCGATTCAGCAATATTTCCCTGCTATTAACCAGGGATTAGAAGACGCTTATAATGCCAGTATTACAGCAGGTGATACCTTAGCGGATGTGCAAGAGCGTATTCCGGAGATTAATCAGCAAATTCGTGATTATCAGGATCAGGTCGACCGCGCACAAGATACTGTAAATGAGGCTGAACAGACAACAGATGACGTTGCCGAACTGATTCATAGCCGAGTCAACGAAGCGGAGGAAATTATCAACGGTCTTCCTTCTTTTGATTTCAACTCAGAAGAAATGACCACACCTGATTTTGTAAATAACGTTAAAGACTCTGTTACTGATTCGCAGCAGTCATTGGAAGATATTTTAGAAGAGGTTCGTGATCCAGCCAATCTGGAATCCAATGAATCTCTGGAAAAACTAAGCACTTCAGCAGATGAAACAAAAGAACAAGGAAATGACCTTTCTTCTGAATTAGAAGATATACTTCCTAAAATCGAGGAAAATAATCTTACAGAGGAAGATGTTAATACTTTAAATGAAGTAATAGACAACTATCAATCCTCTTTCAATGATGTCAAAGAAGATTTAGCAAACGCAGAATTTGTTCCAGATACAACACAAGATGAAGCAAACGACGAAAATACGGATAACAGTGAAGATGGATCGGCAGAAGATACAGGTCAGGACAATGAGGACTCCGAGCAATCTGATGAAAATGCGGAGCAAGACAGTGAGGACTCCGAGCAATCTGATGAAAATGCGGAGCAAGATAGTGAGGACTCCGAGCAATCTGATGAAAATGCGGAGCAAGACAGTGAGGACTCCGAGCAATCTGACGAGAACGCGGAGCAAGATAGCGAGGACTCCGAGCAATCTGATGAGAACACTGATCAAGACAGCGAGGACTCCGAGCAATCTGACGAGAATGCGGAGCAAGATAGCGAGGACTCCGAGCAATCTGATGAAAATGCGGAGCAAGACAGTGAGGACTCCGAGCAATCTGATGAAAATGCGGAGCAAGATAGCGAGGACTCCGAGCAATCTGATGAAAATGCGGAGCAAGACAGTGAGGACTCCGAGCAATCTGACGAGAATGCGGAGCAAGATAGTGAGGACTCCAAGCAATCTGACGAGAATGCGGAGCAAGATAGCGAGGACTCCGAGCAATCTGATGAAAATGCGGAGCAAGATAGCGAGGACTCCGAGCAATCTGACGAGAACGCTGATACACAACAGCGAGATGAAGAAATTGATCAAGTAATCGGTGACCTGCATGAAGATACGATGAACGCTTTTGATGAAATTTCAACTGTGTTAGATCAAAATATAGATCTTGCAACAAGCAATATGCAGCAACTCCCTGAATTAATTGCCATGAAAGAAAACCCGGATAGAGAAGAATATGCGGAAGAGCAAATTCAGGCGGTTCAGGAAAGTCTTGAAGGGCTGCAGTCTTCTATTACAAGTACGCAAAACTCACTTGACCTATTAGAAGTGCCAGAGAATAAAGAGGAATTGGAGTCCATTAAAGATACACTTGAAGGCAACAGTTCTCAATTAATTGATGTTATTGACTATTTGGGGAACAGTGATTTTGACCCTGACCAATTAGAAGATATAAAGGATGACGCAGTAAATAATCTGGAATCATTGCAATCCTTTAATGAAGATACATTGAGTCCATTTGTGAACGATGCATTTACGACTTTAGAAAATAGATTGAATGATGCAGATTCCAAATTAAATGCTGCATTAGATTATACGGATTTAGCTTCTGATTATTTATCGGAAGCAGCGACTGTTGTCGATGATTCACAGTATTATTTGAACCTTTTAAATGAAAATTTACCGTACTATGAAGAAGAATTCAGTGATATCTCTGATACCGTTAATCAATACTTCCCTGATTTTAAAAATGGTGTGGGTGCGGCAAGTTCATTTTTCCAAAATGATATGCCTCAATTAGAAGATGAAGTCAATAACTTAGCCGGTTTTGTAACAAATGATATGGATGATTTAATTGAACAATACAAACAGCTAAATTCCCTTGTTCAGGATAATTTACCGGAAGCTCAGGAAGCTATCGGCGAAATGGCAGACTTTATCCGGGATGATTGGCCAGGATATAAAGAAGATATCCAAAACGCCTATGATCGCATCCAACAGATGGAAGACGATCAAATCATTCAAGAATTAATTGATGCATTGCAAAATGACCTGAGTGATGAAACAGAGTATTTCTCCCGTCCAGTGCAGCTCGATGAAGAAAAACTCTTTGCCATTCCAAACTATGGTTCAGCTAATACACCTTTCTATACGGTGCTTGCACTATGGGTCGGTGCGTTATTGCTTTGTAATTTAATTACCACCGAATTGAAAGATAAAAATAGAGAAATATTCAGCTTAAGAGACATTTATCTCGGCCGGATGACGTTATTCTTAATCGTAGCTGTCTTACAGGCAATCATCGCCTCCTTGGGTAACATCTTTATATTGGATGTTTATATGGCACATCCATTTTACTTTACACTCTTCAGTGTGTTGATTGCATTAGCGTTTATGATTATTGTATATACGCTGGTATCCCTGTTTGGCAACGTCGGAAAAGCCCTTGCGATCATCTTTATGATCCTGCAATTATCGGGCGGTGGCGGCATGTTCCCAATTCAAGTAGCGCCGGAGTTCTTCCAAGCTATTCATCCATTTCTGCCGTTCACGTATGCCATCGATATTCTGAGAGAAGCAAGTGGCGGAATTGTGTGGTCTGTTGTATTTAACAAATTTGCTATGCTTGCCATCTTCCCAGTGATATTCATCCTGTTAGGATATACATTCCGGCCATGGATTGCGCCAAAGGTTCATAAAGCTTATTTAAAAACCCAGAAAAGTAATATGGTTGATTAATACGAATTGGTTTCACATCAGCTCGGCGTTCGATTTCGAAGCGTCGAGCTGTTTTTTTCGTTCGCCAAAAAAGAAAAGATATCACAGATTATCCTAAAGAAACCTTGGCGAATGTCCCATTTTCGAATAAAATGGATAGTATCTTGTTTTTTAGCGATGATATCTTTAATAAGAGTCTGAAAATGGAAAACAACAATGGAGGTTTATTGTGAAGTATTTCATCATGATTGTACAAATTGGTATATTATTCCTTTTTAATTATATAGGAGTGCTTATTCAAAACTTTTTTGCACTCAACATTCCCGGCAGCCTTATTGGTATGCTGCTTCTTTTTGTCCTGCTTATCTCAAAAGTCATTCCTTTGAGATGGATCCAATCCGGTGTTGATTTTCTGTTAAAAGATATCCCCTTTTTCTTTATCCCGGTCACTGTTGGTGTTATTCAGTACTTAAGCTTTTTTTTTGGTAAGGGCAGTCTGACGATTTTATTAGTTATCATAAGTACCTTCATGGTTATCGGTATTAGCGGGATCGTAACGAATGCCTTGCTTAGAAAAGAGGTGACGTCCCATGAGTAGTTTTTTTATCGGGATAATAGCGATTGCAGCAACTATTTTTCTTTATTATTTTTCCAAGAAACTACACAGCAGAAAACCAAATCCATTCACTATGCCAATATTTCTGTGTACTGCGAGTATTGTCTTGTTTTTATTTTTAACCGGGATTCCTTACGAAACATATATGGTTGGCGGACAGTGGATTGACTTGCTTCTTGGTCCCATTGTGGTTTCGCTGGCAGTTCCTTTATACAGAGAAATTTATTTAATTAAAAAATATGCCGGCGCAATCAGTATCGGTATATTTGCCGGTTCTCTGACTGGTGTTATTACTGGAATAGCGGGCGCAAAACTGTTTGGATTTGAAGACTGGCTGATCCAGTCTGTTGCTGCGAAATCCGTTACTACACCAATTGCTATCAGTATTACAGACACCGTAGGCGGAAATATGTCAATGGCTGCTGTATTCGTCATGATAGCTGGTGTCAGCGGAGGAATGTTTGGACCGGTTATTTTGAAATTGTGCCGAATTCATCATCCAATTGCTAAAGGGCTTAGCATCGGAACCGCGTCCCATGCTATTGGAACAGCAAAAGCATTAGAAAACGGGAGGATCGAAGGAGCTATCAGTGTCTTATCCATGACCATCAGCGCTGTGGTAGTTTCATTTCTTGTTCCATTCTTTTTAACTTTTATGTAATCAAATATGGTAATATATTTGCTTTCATCAATAACTGGTTTTCTGCATTATTTTAAACCTTACAATTCCATAATAAAAAAGCAGGGGAAATTAATTGGTTTCCTCCGCATTTTTATTATGGAATCCTGCTAAAATGATTATTTATTTTTCGCTTTGGGTTTTGTCCCTTGAAATATTATATAATAGGAAAGTCCAACCAAAACACCCATTGTGATTGCCCTGTAGAGCCACCCATAGTTGAAGCTGCTAAAAGGTTCGAAATTTGTTATGATAAGAGACAATACACAAGTGATTATAAATAATAACAAGTACCTAACAAACGTGTTCATGTTATAATCTCCTCGCAATTTCTGCTATTGTATTTCTTCTTCAGCGATGTCGCATTCAAAGACCGCATAAAAATACTTCCATAATTGGTATATATTACTATTAAAATATATCATATGACATTTTTCTTTTAAATAGTAAACCTATTTTCCATAACTAGAATATTTCGATTATTATGTTAAAATAGAATAAATAACATCTATTTAGAAAGAGGCATGAGATATGCACTTCTTGACGTTTTTTATTTTAGGCGGAGCTGGTATTGTGTTGATGGTCATTTTATCGATAGCTGGATTACTGCGTTATTTTAAATCTTAAAAACAAAAGGCGGGCAGATTTGATAATCAAATCTGCCCGCCTTTTGTTTTATTTTCTTTTTGCTGCTTTTTCACGTTCATTTTTATCAAGGATTTTCTTACGGAGACGAATCGTTTCTGGTGTCACTTCACAATATTCTTCTCCACTTATATATTGTAATGCTTCTTCAAGTGACATTTCTTTTGTTTTACGAATAGTTGCTGTCTGGTCTTTTGTTGCAGAACGCACGTTGGTCAAGTGTTTTTCTCTCGTAATATTAACTGTTAAGTCATTGTCACGATTGTGTTCCCCAACAATCATACCTTCATACACTTCCGTACCAGGTGCAACAAAGATAGTTCCCCGGTCCTCCAGGTTCATAATGCCATAAGTGGAAGCTTTACCTTTTTCAAGTGCTACCAGCACTCCTTCACGGCGACCTCCGACTTGGCCTTTAATAACAGGTTCAAATGCATCAAAAGTATGGTTAATGATTCCATAACCACGTGTTTGAGACATAAATTCTGTCGTATATCCTAGAAGTCCGCGTGATGGTACTTTGAAGTCAATACGAACTTGTCCATTTCCCTGGTTCACCATATCGAGCATTTCACCTTTACGCTCTCCTAATGATTCCATAACAGAGCCGGTGTGCTCTTCCGGAACATCTACTTGAACACGTTCCATCGGTTCACATTGTACACCATCGACTTCTTTGATAATTACTTCCGGTTTGGATAATTGCAGTTCATAACCTTCACGACGCATGTTTTCAATAAGAATAGACAGGTGCAATTCTCCGCGTCCGGAAACCGTCCAGGCATCCGGTGAATCTGTCGGTTCTACACGTAAACTTACATCCGTTTCTAATTCTTTTAATAAACGTTCTTCAATGCGACGGGAAGTAATATATTTTCCTTCTTTTCCTGCGAATGGGCTGTTATTGACAACAAACGTCATCTGCAAGGTTGGTTCATCAATACGCAACCAAGGAAGCGGATCCGGATGGTCAGCCGGACATACCGTTTCGCCGACGTTCAGGTCTTCCATTCCCGCTAAGGCTACAATATCTCCAGATACTGCCTCTTGAATTTCAACCCGTTTTAATCCGATAAAACCAAATAATTTGGAAACACGGAAGGATTTTTGTGATCCATCTTCTTTTAATACAACAACCTGCTGTCCTACTTTAATAGAACCGCGAACAACTCGTCCGACACCAATTCGTCCGACATAATCATTATAATCCAATAATGTCACTTGAAATTGCAGTGGTTCTTCTCTTGTATCAGCCGGTGCAGGGATATGCTCCATAATCGTGTTAAAGACCGGATCCATTGATTCTTGCTGATCTTCCGGTTCTAGTCCGGATGTTCCGTTTATTGCAGAAGCATAAACAACTGGGAATTCCAATTGGTTATCGTCCGCTCCTAGTTCAATAAATAAATCCAATACTTCATCAACCACTTCTGCCGGTCTGGCATTCGGACGGTCAACTTTATTTAATACCACAATTGGTGTCAATTTTTGTTCTAAAGCTTTTTTCAATACGAAACGTGTTTGCGGCATGGTTCCTTCATAGGCATCAACCACTAAGGCAACGCCGTCAACCATTTTCATAATACGCTCTACCTCACCGCCAAAGTCTGCGTGACCCGGTGTATCAAGGATATTAATCATCGAATCTTCATATTTTAAAGCTGTATTTTTAGCTAAGATCGTAATCCCGCGTTCACGTTCTATATCTCCAGAGTCCATTGCACGCTCATCAACTTGTTCATTTTCTCTGAAAGTTCCTGAATATCTTAATAGCTGATCCACTAATGTTGTTTTTCCGTGGTCAACGTGTGCAATAATTGCGATATTACGAATATCATTTCTTAATTGCATAAATAGTACGCTCCTCTAACATATCGAATGTAAAACCAATTTATTATATCATATAATGTTGGACATTGTAAAATTGTTATTTTTTTATTTAGCATGTGTTATTTCTCATACATTATTATAATGGAAAAAGAAGAACTTAATTCTGATTCGTCACAAAGTAACTGTTTATACCATTCCCATTTTAAGCATAAAGAAAACTTAAAAATTCGGAACATCTCATTAAAATAGCTTTAAAAAAGCCGATTCGTCCAGCGAATACCTGTCATTTAGAAAGACTTCTTCCTTACCTGTCCGGGTATAGAAAGAAGTCTTTTCTTTATTTCTCTACGACTTCCCTTTTTTATTTCCTTTTGGCTTACTGGAAACAGGGAGACATATCATAAATTTCGCTCCGCCTAATTTTTTCGATGGTCCAGCATAAATCTTGCCATTTGACTGTTCAATAATGGCACGGGCAATAGCCAGTCCTAAGCCGGTTTCTCCGCCTTTTCCTTTGATAAAACGATAGAATATCTTATCCATATCTTCTTCAGAAATTCCTTTTCCATCATCCTCGATATCAAAATAAATTTCATTCTTTTTCTTATACACGTGAATGGATACCTCTTTGGAAGCATATCTAATAGCATTAAATACGACATTGGAAACGGCACGCAGCAATTTTTCTTCATCTGCATGCAGCGTAATCGAACCGTCCACCTTCTGATGAAGATCCAAGTTATTTTCATGAACGATTGGCAATGCTTTGCTTACAATACCATCGATGAAAGCCTGCACATCAATTTCTGTTTCTTCATATACATCCGGTTGAGAGTCTAACTTGGCAAGTAAAATCATTTCATTAATGATTTTTTTCAGCCTGTTCACCTCTGTAACCATTACTTCCAGCCCTTTTTCCGTATCTTTTTCATCAAAGATGCCGTCACGGATTCCTTCTGCATAACCTTGAATTGTCATCAATGGCGTTTTCAGCTCATGGCTGGCATTTTGGAAGAAGGTTTGCTGTGAGTTCATATATTGCTCCAATGTCTGTGACATCTCATAGACACTCTGTTCCACTTCTTTTATCTCTCCGGTAGCCCGGATTCGCTTCATTTGATCAAACTGGCGGTTTTCTACCTTTTTTAATTCTTTCTTCAACAAAGATAACGGGGTAACCAGCTTATTTGTCATATAATAACTTAAAATCACTGCTGCTAAAGCACCAATTAAAAACACCCAAGATAAGCGGAAGAAAAAGTTCTGTTGTACCGCTCTTAAATCATTAATGGGAGTTAAGAGAATCAATTCCATCCCGGACTGCTCTGGAGAGAATATGATTCGTTGTGTTACAAAACGGTCATTCCCATGCTGCCACAGTGTTTCATCACTATCTTCAAAATCATTCTCCTGGAAAAATTCATTCACAACAGAAATAGACATTGTCGAAAATAACACTGTATCTAAATTCCTGTCATATAAGAACAACTGCAAATCCTGTTCTTGTAAAAAGGTATCAATATTCCGATACTCACTTGCATCCTCATACTGTTCCGAAAGAAAACTAATCAGTAATTCACCTGTTTCTTCAAGCTGACGCTGTTCATCCTGTATAAGTACATCTAAAACAAGGGAGTAAATAACCAGCCCTGCCGTTGTCATAATAACAAAGAGCAGTGCTGTAAATGCAGCATTTAATTGCGATTGTAATTTCATTGTTATGCTTCCTCATCTTTTCTTAAACGATAACCAAATCCCCATACGGTCTCAAGGGGTATATGTTCCATCTTTTTACGGATACGTTTCATTAAATCATCTACCGCACGATCACTGCCAAAATAATCATCGCCCCATACTTTTACCAGCAATTCTTCCCGCGAAAACGCACGATTGGGATTCTCTGCGAGCAGCAGCAGCATATCGTATTCTTTTGCTGTTGTTTCATATTCGATTCCTTCAAAAAACACTCTTCTTTCATTTTTATAGACAAGAAGCTGATCCACCTTCACCCGGTCATCCGGTTCCTTATCCACAGAACCCGGCTGTACCCTTTTAAACAATCTTTTTATACGGGCAATGAGTTCTCTTGGGCTGAAAGGTTTTGTTAAATAGTCATCACCGCCCAGCTCCAGCCCCAAAATTTTATCGATTTCCTCATCTTTTGCAGAAATAATAACGATGGGAACATCACTTTCATTACGGATTTTCTTGCAAAATTCATAACCATCCATTCCGGGAAGCATAATATCTAACACCCACATATCAGGCGGGTTGTTTTCCCATAATGCCCAGCCGTCTTCTGCATTATCCATCACAGTTAGCTGGTAGCCTTCTTTTTTCAGATAAGCAACCACAATATCTTGTATATTTTTATCATCTTCAACTAAACCAATATGATAAGACATGTATTTTCACCTCTTTCGCCCAGTACTACATTGTAGTTTAGCATCTACAGTTTTGAAAAGACACTGCTTCGTTACATTACAACCCTACCGCCAGCCAGTGGCATTAGTGAAAATCTCCCTAAATAAAGTTTCATCTTATGTTTATTATAAAAAGCAGAATGGGTAATTTTAATAATAGGGGAATAATATTCTTACAGCTTCTTTTTTCATAGTATATTATTTATTTTTACATGAATCTCCCCTATCTGACAAACCGGGGGTAAGATTACACAGTTTTTACACATTTATACCAAAAGATTACCCCTGCTCCATACTATAATGTAGATAAATCAAATTTAACTTGGAGGTGCTTTACAATGAATAATAATGATTATGAAAATGAAAGAAATAATAATGTATCGAATGATTTCGACAAAAAGCGTGAACCTTCAGCCGAGGAAGAAGCATCGACAACAAATACGAATAAAACAGAACAAAATAATACAATCAATGAACAACAGGCAACATATAATGCTTCAACAGAACAAAAGCCGCAAAGATCCAAAAAACCAAATCGTTGGTTAAGCGGTTTTTTTGGCGGGGCAATTGGGGGAATTGTTTCTTCCATACTTGTTGTTTTACTCTTAGGAAATCAATTATTACCCGCTTCTGAAGGGGTTTCCAACTCATCAGGCGGAGGGGGAGAAGAAAGTGCCTCACCAGAGACCTCCGAATCCATTATTCCTACGATAGCTTCTGATGACGCTGATGTTTCTACAGATATTTCAGAAGTTTCACAAGCTGTTGTCGGAATTATTAATATGCAGCAGCAAAGTTTATGGGATGAGAGTGAGGAAGCAGGAACAGGGTCTGGTATCGTCTATAAAAAAGAAGATGGAAGAGCATACGTAATCACGAATAACCACGTGGTAGAAGGTGCAGAACAACTTCAAGTAGCTCTGGATGATGAGCACCAAGTAGATGCGACTGTGCTTGGGACAGACGCTTTAACAGATTTAGCTGTACTTGAAATCGATGGAGAATATGTTGACACAGTAGCTAGTATGGGGTCTGGTGAAGACAGAGAAGTGGGAGAAACAGTGATGGCAATAGGTAATCCGCTTGGAATGGAATTTAATAATAGTGTCACAAGAGGCATTATCAGCGGATTAAATCGTAATGTAGAAGTAGATACAAACGGAGATGGGGCTCCAGATTGGGTAACAGAAGTTCTGCAAACTGACGCAGCTATCAACCCTGGTAACAGCGGCGGCGCATTAGTGAATGCAGATGGAGAGGTCATTGGAATTAACTCCATGAAAATCTCTCAAAGTCAGGTCGAAGGAATCGGTTTTGCCATCCCAATTGATGAAGCATTACCAGTTATTGAAAAACTGGAAACTGACGGTGAAGTATCCCGTCCGTTAATCGGTATTTCTACTGCACCACTAAGTCAGGTGCCACCGGAATATCAGCAGGAAACCTCACTCCCTGAAGATGTAGACGGCGGCATGGTCGTTGCTAATGTCCAATCCGGTTCACCGGCAGATAACGCAAACTTACAGCAATTTGACGTCATCACCAAAATAAATGGAAATCCAGTAACCTCCATTATCGATTTACGAAAAGAATTGTTTGACCAAGGTCAAGCCGGAGAACATGTAGAAATTGAATTTGCCCGTAATGGAGAATTGCATTCCATTACCTTGAAAATGGATGAATTGAAAGGAAATCAGCCTCCAGAAAATCAACAAGGATAAAAAACATTGCTATTGCAAAGAGCAGCTTGCCAGTAAATCCCGGCAAACTGCTCTTTGCTGTATAGGAAGAAAATCATGTAGGAAAATCAACACTTAGTTTTTATTTTACGATTGTATCATTTATAATGACCTTAGTTATCCTTGGGATTTTGAATAACTTTTTTATTACAGATGCAATTACAAACATAATTGAATCTATAGACTGATATCTTATTTTCTACATAAAACACCGGACAAATGAACCTTCTCAACAATGGCCTCATTTGTCCGGTTTTTTGTTTTTGCACTTTAAGTATAAAGAATACAAGGAATAAAGTATAAGTGCAATGCTTTTGATGAGGTGAATAATCGCAAAAGCTCTTCGGTGAGGCGAGTAAGCGCAGCCCCAGCCCCACTGAAGGCATTCACAAAAGGGTTGCACTTAAGAGTACAAGGGATACTAAGAAAGCAAAATATGCTTTTAAGTCCCTCTTTCACAAATGCCAAGTTTTCTTTATCGTTCTTCACTCCTCCTCTTCCCTATCCAATTCGTCTTCATATGCTTCATGATTAGGCATAACACCTGTATATTTTCCTTCCATATCTGCAGCCAGAAAGTCTTCCACTTGTATATCATCAGCGCTTTCTTTGCCGTCTTCCGAGACCCCTGTTCCGTCATGATAATCTGGGGTATAACTGGATGTTCCATATTGTTGAACATCTTCCCAGCTGTTTTCACCGCCGTCTTCTCTTCCCCTGAATGTTTCTTTAGGAGTGGTTTCTCCGTGATATGCCCACTGTTCTGCATGTTGCTTACAGCAATCTGCAGTGGGTAAAGCCTCCAGCCGCTCCGGCTCAATATTTTCTCCACACACCTTACATATGCCGTAAGTCCCTTCTTCCATCGCATGAATCGCCTTATTAATATCCTCTAATTCCGATTCGGCATGCCGTTCTAAAGCACTGTCCTTTTCCCGTTCAAAAAGTTCTGTTCCCGTATCGGCAGGATGATTATCATAATTGGATAATTCCCCCATCACTTCTTGACTGAACTCATAATTCATTTCTTTCCTTCCATTTATTCGTTCAATTAATTCTTCCTGCCTTGTAAGCAAACGTTGCTTCAGTTGTTTTATATCTGCCTTCATGACTAATTCTCCCCCTTTTGTCCATTCATAAGCAAACTGCTTTTTTATATCATCAAATCATTTTATACTATATGTAACCAGCATCATTCGATTCACGGCAATCGTTACCAAGTTTTATTGGATCATTGAAATGTATTTTATGTTATTTTGGAATACCTTGTTCCTTTACAAATAGTTGCGTTTTGCCAATTTTCATGACAAGCTGAAGGTAAACATCTATACAAAGGAGACGGATAGGATGGTAACTGCATCAACAGCATCAATCGGTTTTATTGGTTTAGGCGTTATGGGGAATAGTATGGTTAAAAATTTAATCAATGCCGGCTACAGTCTGCATGTTTACACAAGAACAAAATCAAAAGCAGAAGAAGTATTGGAACTTGGAGCAGATTGGCATGAAAGCCCAGCCAGTTTAGCTCAGGCAAGTGATGTGATTATTACGATGGTTGGCTATCCCGTCGATGTTGAAAACGTTTATTTCGGCGACCAAGGGATTTTAAATCATACCAAAGAAGGTGCTTATGTCATCGATATGACTACATCGAAGCCCAGCTTGGCAATCGATATTTATGAAGAGGCAAAAAAGAATGGTTTTACTGCTTTAGATGCGCCAGTTTCCGGCGGAGATATCGGTGCCAAAAATGGAACACTAGCAATCATGGTCGGCGGAGACAAAGAAGCATATCATGACGTTGCCCCCATCTTTCGGGTCCTCGGAGAAAGAATTACATTACTTGGACCGGCAGGAGCAGGACAACATACAAAAATGGCCAATCAAATTGCGATTGCTTCCAATATGATCGGCGTTTGTGAATCCATTATTTATGCCAGAAAAGCCGGATTAGATGCAGAGGAAATGCTCGCCACCATTTCTACCGGTGCTGCTGCAAGTTTTTCTCTATCCAATTTAGGTAAAAGAATGATTGACAAAGATTACGAACCAGGATTTTATGTAAAACATTTTATTAAAGATATGGAAATTGCTTTAGAATCTGCGCACAATATGGGGATGCCGGCACCCGGACTGGAATTATCACTAAATCTTTATAAAGATTTAGCAGATATGGGAGAAGAAGACAGCGGAACGCAAGCATTGATTAAATTACTTGCACATGAAGCAGAAATGTCACTATAGCAAAATGCTTTCCAGTCATTTTAAAAACCTCGAATGTCTCTAGAAAACATTCGAGGTTTTTTATCATTTTATATCATTCGTATTCGAATTAAAGACGAACAACGTTTGCAGCTTGTGGGCCACGGTTGCCTTCTACAATTTCGAATTCAACGTCTTGACCTTCTTCAAGCGTTTTGAATCCTTCAGCCTGAATAGCAGAGAAGTGTACGAATACGTCGTCTCCGTCTTCACGCTCGATGAAACCAAAACCTTTTTCTGCATTAAACCATTTTACTTTACCAGTCATTTACATGACCTCCTTATACAAGATATGCAAAGTCATTGAAACCTAAATACTTTTACACCGTCTTGAAAAAGAGATCGTAAAGTATTCTCGTAACTCCAATTACCTTTTGCAATTATTATTTTAACCCCTTTCATAAAAAAATGCAAGGAAATTTCAAACTGTATTATCAAATAAAATTCGACGCGTCTCAACAGAAGAAGCGTTTTCATATAAACGCAGTACGTATGCTCATTATAACCATTTATTCTTATGTATGTTAAAAATAGTAAATATAAAATTATCTTCTATATAAGTTGAATTATTAAATCTATCTTTTTAATTTTTCTAACGTAATCATTCATTAATTATGTTGTTATATACTGTAATCAGCAGAGGAAAACACGAAGACTCTTATGGGAACAGGGCGAGCTGAAGATCCACTTGAAAAGCGGGTTTCTTTTCAAGTTAGCTGAAGCCGGCCCCATGGAAAGCATAGTGTTTTTCCGGAGCGAATGCCAGAAGGCAAAATCTTTACTTCAACCTGAATTATTCATAGAAAAATCTAAATAGCTTCTCATCCCATACCTGTCAAGGAACTATGACAGATATAGACTGCATCAAATAAATGAAAAAAGAACCCATTTCTGATAAGGTTAAAAGTACCACC
>NZ_JBHTKK010000017.1:0-94222 GCF_042675985.1 Oceanobacillus locisalsi | reverse complement strand
CCGCCGCTCGTTCCACGAACTTCCCTCCGAAGAGTTCCGTTCGCTTCCCGCGCTCGACTTGCATGTATTAGGCACGCCGCCAGCGTTCGTCCTGAGCCAAGATCAAACTCTCCATAAAAGTGTTTGTGTTTCTTAGCTTTCAGAAGTCATTACTGACTTTTTTAAGAAAAACGAGGTTGTCTTTCTTCTTTCGTACTGGTTGTTTTGTTCAGTTTTCAAAGAGCAATTTATATTTCTTCGCCTCAAAACAGCGACTTTATTAATATAGCATTTCTGTTTTTCAATGTCAACAACTTTTTTTAAGTTTTTGTCGAAGTGAATTTGCTTTATGTCGTTTCTTTATGACGACAAAAATTAATATATCATAGAAAAAAGCGAAGAGCAATACTTTTTTATAGCAAATTACTTCATATCCACCGACCAGCCTTTCATATACATGCCTGTCATACAAGCAGATTACATGTATAGTACTATCTTTTGCCTTTACATCATCCCATTATGCCGCATTCTCGATATCCAGATAAACGTGCAACTTCCTTCCGTGAGGAGTTCTTTCTTCCCCACAGAATAAGAAACAAAGGCTAAGTTCGCGACTTCTTGGAGCGGGGATTGCTATGAATGACATTACTTATTATTATCCTTAATTATCTCACTCAGCTGATATATCCCTTTTTCAATTTCATCCAGCGAAGCAAATCCATAGGATAGTCGTACAAACTGTCCTTCATTTTCTTTGTAAATACTTCCAGGATTGATAAGAATACCTTTAGATAATGCTTTTTCAAATAGTTTTTTTACTTTGAAAGCAGGTTTTATTTTCACCCAAATAAAGAAACCGCCTTTTGGAATATCCCAAACAGCAAAAGCATCTAAGTATTTTTCTAATGCATCTAAAGCTCTTTGCCGGCGAATCATCAGCTGATTCCTAACATGTTCAATATGATGTTCATACATACCGCTGGACAACCATTTTTCTGCTGCAAGCTGCGACAGCGTACTGGATCCGTAATCTAATTGCATTTTCAAATCCGCCAATCGTTCAATTACGGATTCCGGTCCGGCCAACCAGCCAATACGTAATCCGGGGCTTAACGTCTTGGATAAACTTCCAATATATAAAACATTACCATGACGATCTTTAGCTTTTAAAGGTTCTGGAGGCGCATTGTCCAACCATAAATCACGATATACATCATCTTCAATAACAGGAATCTGCTCTCGGATGCAGTATTCCATTAATTCCTCTCTTCTTTCCTCCTCCATTAAAATACCAGTTGGATTATGAAAAGTTGGGATAGTATATAAAATATTTCTGCCTGTTTCCTTCGTTTGAAAAATGGAATCCACTTTCACTCCTTTGTTATCCATTGGTACTCCACTCAAATCCATTCCGGCCGATTGAAAAACAGACAACGAATAAAGATAGGAAGGCTCCTCCAAGAAGACCGTTGATTTTTCTTTCAAAAGACCGATAGAAATAAGATGCAAAGCTTGCAGCGCGCCAGAAACAACGAAGATAGATGATGGCGACACATTCACACCTCTTTGTTTCAAATAACTGCTAATAGTCTGGCGTAACTTCAAATTCCCTTTTGGCTCTTCATATCCGAATGGAGTTAATTGCTCTGAGACTTTTTGGACAATATCCTGCATCTCTTTTAAAGGGAATAACTCTGGCGATAATTCTCCTTTGCTTAATTGAATAAGACGGTTATCTGATTCTGCATCATTGATTTCTTGTACGGTCGAGACACTTGGCTTATGAATTCCCTGCGTTACATTTCCATTCCAGTTTGTTGAAAAGCCGCTTCCCATCAATGTCCATGTATTATTAGTGACCACAGTTCCTTTTCCTGCTATGCCTTCTATCAACCCATCTGCCATTAATTCCTCCAGCGCTATGATAATCGTACTACGATTAACTTCAAACATTTTTGCCAAATGACGCTGGCTCGGAATTTGACTTCCTATGGCCCACTCGCCTTTAGAAATTTTCTCCTTTATAAAATCAATAATGATTTGATATTTTGGCTTTTTCATATGGACTCCTTTTCCAGTCACATATCAACTGGTTGGATTTTTTATTTTTCATCTGTTGCATACATTTTATCACAGCTTTATTAACATAAGAAACATCGCTATTAACTGGTTGTATTTAAGATGAAATGAGGTATATGTATGTTAAAATCTTTCCATGTAAAAATCACCGCCGCTCATTTGATAACCATTATTCTATGGGCATCTGCATTTCCCGGAATCCGGGCTGCTTTAAGTGCTTACTCCCCAGAGCATATATCCCTTTTCCGGTTATTAGTTGGATCGTTCATGTTGATAATTGTCGCCTGTATCAAAAAAATTAGCTTACCGGAAATCAAAGATATACCGGTTATTTTATTATTAGGTTTTCTGGGATTCTCCGTCTATCAAACAGCGCTTAATTTAGGAGAACAAACGGTTAGCGCCGGGATTGCCAGTTTACTGGTCTCTACAACGCCTCTATTCGCAGCTTTATTGGCCTTATTATTTTTCCGTGAAAAATTTGGTTTATGGGGATGGGTTGGCTCTTTCATCAGTTTTTGCGGTGTCGCATTCATTGCATTAGGTGACGCAGCCGGTAACTTTTCATTGAATGTTGGTGTTATTCTTATTTTAATCGCATCCCTTGCAGAAAGTATTTATTTTGTGTTTCAAAATGTTTATCTAAAAAAATATGGATTTTTTGCATTCACGATATATACGATTTGGGCAGGTACGCTTTTCATGTTGATTTTTTCTCCTGGACTCGGAGCAGCAATTATAAACGCTCCAATGGACGCAACGATGGCAGTGGTTTACCTGGGCGTTTTTCCAACAGTGATTCCATACTTTACGCTGGCGTATATAACTTCCAAAACTGGGGCGTCAGAAGCAACAAGTTCCCTCTATTTGACTCCTGTTTTTGCTTTTCTTATTGCTTGGATTTGGCTAGAGGAGGTTCCGCATTTCTTTGCATTTGTGGGAGGGGTGATTACGTTATTAGGGGTATTTATATCAAATATAAAGAAAGTGGATAAATGACAGATTAGCCAAACAGCATGAAAGATTTTTAAAAACACAAAGGGAGAATCAGAACTAAATTGAATTAATCCGATTCTCCTTCTATATTTACAACCAGCCAACCAACCTTCCTTTAAACTTAGACAACAATATCATGTGGAACGATAAAACCAATCCATGAATGACATCTTATCGACATAAAGGAATTATCTTTTTTCAGACATAGGGTATAAGGAATATTCTCATTGATGTGCACATTCTTCCAACATATAATATCCGCGTTCCTCATTTGGCACAACACGCGAACATTGCTGTGCCGGAATAGGGCCTGCTCCATTATTATTTGCTACATCAATCCATTCTTGATCCGATGCTACATCATACCGTATTGTCAGCGTATTTCCATTCACGCTGATCGTTTGGTCACTCTCATTCTCTTCAGCTTTATCCATAAATTGCTCTATCGCTTCTTCTATATTTTGAGCCTCATCTGCTTCAAATACGGCTTGTGAAGAATCTAAATAAATATCTTCCAGCCCGTCCCAAGTATGGAAACGAACAGAATTTGCTGTTAGCCATTCTTCATTCCCTAAACCTAAAGCCTCTTCCGCATCAGGACCGCCAGACTGAAGTCCCCTGTCTCGAACAATAAAGCTAACAGATTGGTCCTCCAGTTGTTTGCCAAGCAAACCGAATGTCGTTTTATAGAAATTATAAGAATATGTTGTTTCTCCTAAAGTAAAGTGACGATACTCGATTACGAGCGACTGCTGATCGTATGGTGAATCGATTTTAGTGTGACTATATCCCATTAACAAAACCATGAAGCCATGAAACAACAGGATTGGTATAAAAAGAAAAAGACCAGCAATTGTCCATACTTTAGGAAGGTTTGAAGGAATAGGAAGCTTTGCACGAAAACCAATTACAGTAAGAACAATAAGATTTATAATCATAGGAATGACATATCCAGTTGATTTTAAAACAAGTAAGGTATAATCTGTGTAATGTATGACGATAAGGGGCAAATCCATAACCCCTAACACAATGAGTATCCATTTTGTTTTTGTCATAAGACTCCCCATTCTTATCTATTTGCTGAGAGAAATGTTTTAACTCATCCGCCTTTAAAGAAATTCTAAAGATGCTCGGTCATGATGTAAATAAATCCCTCTTTGATAAACTTTATACAAATGATACATACACGATTATAACCAAAATCATCCGCAGAAATAAATAGCCATTTCACTCATTACGTAATCAGTTTAAGTCCGATAACAGAGCATAATACCATCGCTATAAAAACCATCCGTTTCCAGTCTTTTGATTCTCCATAAAAAATCATGCCAATAAGCGCACCGCCGACGACCCCAATTCCTGTCCAAATGGCGTAACCTGTTCCCATCGGGATGAATTGTAAAGAATAGCTGAGTAATGCAAGACTGGAACCAAATCCTAAAATAATCCAAATCACCGTTTGCCAATTCCGTTTTACAGCAAGTTGATTGATCATGGCAACACCAAATGTCTCCAGTAATCCCGCTATAATTAAAGTAAACCAAGCCATCAGGTTTCAGCTCCTTCCTTTGCTTTATCTGGTGTAACTAATTTCAAACCAATAACCCCAGATAATAATATGGCTATTAATATAATTTTTTCCCATTTAAATGCTTCTCCAAAGAAAAGAATCCCAGCAATAACTGTTCCTGCTGCCCCTAAACCTACAAATACAGCATAAACTGTTCCTGCTGGCAGGATTTGAGCTGCTGTGATCATTAAATAATTACTGACGATGATTAAGATAATTGTTCCAACCCATGTCCAAAAATTATAGGCATGCGTTAATCCAATCACCCAAAAGATTTCCAAAAAAGCAGCAACAAACACTCTCAACCAATTTCCATTCACTGAAAACACCTCCAATTATATTGTTTCCAAAAAAATAATAAAAAACAAAAAAAGCCCTGAGAGACAACTGTACATACAGTTTCTCCCGGGCTTTTATCCCTCCGTGACACAGCAATTCACTGTGTGTTTTCTCTCGGACCAGACCAAAATACATTTTGCGGAACCCTAGAAAACATTTTTATTTTATTATTTATGGTTCTATACAGATTAATGTAATTTTGTTATATAAGCATCCTATCAAAAAGAAGAAAGTGATGCAACTTTTATATACGAGAATGAGGCATTTTATTTATACACTGACTGAATAACACGGAGAAATGACGAAAGACCCTTATAGGAAAAAGCATTCTATATACCAGCAGCTAAATATACCTCTATTTTATACATATACCCCTATTAAAAATGGCAGTAAGAACAACACTACAGCAATGAATATGCATGCAATTGTCACAGGCTTAGATAATTTCGTTTTTCCTTTATACCACCCAGAAAATTGCAACTTATTCCTATATAGTACAAAAATAAGTAATAGAATAGCTATTGCGCCAAATCCCGAATAAGTTTCTGCTGCTTCATTGATGGTATATATATGTTCTATAATTGCCCAGCCCAATGCACCGAGTATCCCAAAAATAGCGATGATACGAATAAATTCTAATAATATTTTCATCTCATCATCTCCATTTTGTTATCACTTCCTCTGATTTTGATTTTCTATATCTTACTTACGTTAAGTAAAAAAGGTTAATACTACTTGTTTCTATATGATGAAACGAAAACAAAACCTTTTCACATTCTTTATGTCTTAATACAAAAAACACGAATACATTTCTGGAAAAGCTGTGTGTACAATAATAGCACTCGTCTCTTTTCCCATGATATAAGCATTTCTTCACCTTACTAGTTCAATAGGGTTAAATGAATGAGTTTTAGTTGAGCAAATGAAAAGGCTGAACCAATATTAGGTTCAGCCTAAAGCAGAGTTGCATTTCATGTTTAAATAACGATGGAATATATTATTTTTCTCCGCTTAATTCTACTAATATTTTTGCTTGAGACTTATCTGCTGTAAGTGCTTCAAAACCTTGTTCAACGATATTATCCAGCTCAATTTGATCCGTAATAATACCTTGAGGTTTTAATTGTCCTGTCGCCATTAAATCCACTGTTTGTTGGAATGTCGTAGGTGTGTAAGCAATTGATGATGTAATTTTCACACCTGTATTCGTTAACTGAATTGGATTCCATTCTATTTCTCTGGCAAAGATAGACACGATGACCATTGTTCCTCTTGGTTTGGTAGATTCAATAGATTGCTTGAATGTAGGGGCTACTCCAGCGACTTCAAATGAAACATCTACGCCATTAGGGGCAATTTCTTTAATCGCTTCTACAGGATCTTTCTCGCTGGAATTAATCACATGGGTTGCTCCTAGTTCTTTTGCTTTTTCCAGTCGGGTTTGTGATAAATCCAGCACAACGATTTTACTTGCACCAGCTGCTTTGGCTGCAATTGCTGTTAGCAAACCAATTGGACCGGCACCAAAAATAGCCACCGTATCTCCAAATTGAAGACCTGCTTCTTTTACAGCCTGAACAGCGACTGCAGTTGGTTCAATTAATGCCCCATCCTGTAAGGTTAGAGACTCTGGCAATAAGTACGTATTGCCCTCTGGAGCATGCGCAAATTTCGTGAATCCGCCATCTCCATGCAAACCAATAAAGCTGAAACCGTCATAAGCGTCTATATCTTCCGGTTTATTTCCATAAGTAAGTGTTGGGTTAATCGCTACTCTGTCACCAGGTTTAAACTTGGTCACATTTTGTCCTACCTCTTCCACAATTCCTGCAAATTCATGCCCCATTGTCAAAGGAGCTATCTCATTTGTTAACGGATCTTTTTCTTGATCAGGAACAAAAACTGGCCCTTCTTCATATTCATGAAGGTCACTGCCGCAAATACCAGTCCAAGCTACTTTTACCTTCACTTCTGAATCTTGTAACGGTTTCTCATTTACTTCTTCAATACGAATATCTTTTTTTCCATGCCATACAGCTGCTTTCACTGTTATCACTCCCAAAATTTTAACTCATTTTCATTACATCTATTATTATACGCTTTAAAACTTCCTCTCTCAAAGAAACTGTTTTAAATAGAGTCTTTTCAGAAGCTTCCTATATTTAAACAAAGCAACTTGTATGGCTTATCATTTCAAAATTTAAAAATCAACAAAACTTCACCCGATAATTCGCCAAAGCAAGCAATGGAAACAAGTATTCATAGCTATGATAGTGAATATAGAACCCGCCAGGAAGCCCCTGACCCTTCGGATAGGCTGTCGTCCAATCCACTTTCTCTGATGTCTCTAGTAAATACGCAATCCCCCGCTTGATTTCCGGCGTTACCTTTTCCTCTGCAGCAATCAGTGCATCTAATGCCCAAGCGGTATGTGTGCGCGTACTTTCCTTTAATGGGACATACTTCTTCTCTATATCGCTTTTACAAGACTCTCCCCATCCGCCACCCTGATTTTGAATGGCATATAACCATTGGGTCGCTTTTTGAACCTGCGGATGATTGCTGCGTGTTTTAACTGCTGCCAACCCCGTAATTGCCGACCAGGTACCATAGATATAACAAATCCCCCATCTGCCATACCAGGAGCCATCCTTTGCCTGGTTTTTCAAAAGCCACTTCACGCCGCGCTTTATAAAAGGCTGATACGTATCTGTATGCGTGTCATTTCCAAAGAACTCCAATGTTCTCCCTGTTAAATCTGCCGTTGATGGATCCAGCAGCATCGATCCACCTCCCTCAATCGGCAGCCAGGAAAGCAATGTATTATCCACATTTTTCTCAAAGGCAGGCCAGCCTCCATCATCATTCTGCATGGATACTGCCCACTGAATCCCGCGATCCCAAGCTTGTCGATAGATAGGGGTGTTGCTGGCAAATGAACAAATAGACCTTAATGAAGCCGTTGTATCGTCCAGATCAGGATTGAACGTATTGATATTAGAAAAACCCCATCCACCCGGTGTTGCATCTTGGTTATGGATAGCCCAGTCTCCGTATTTCATCTGCTCTCTCCCAAGTAAATACTGATTTGCCTTTTTAATTGCCGTTGCAGACGAAGATACGCCAGCCTTTTGCATCGCATGACTAATCAAAGCCGTATTCCAGACATTTGCCGTCGTATACTGCATATGTGTTTGTTTTCCAATATTGGTTTGAAACGATTTTAGTCCCTCTACTGCCTTGATAATAATCGGATCCTTTTTGGAATAGCCTCTGGCCATCAGAGCAAATATCATCAAAAACGTCGCACTGAAATAGCTGTAAAATGTGCCGTCCGATTCCCTTCGATTCAGCATATACTCCTCGGCACGCTGCAAGGCTAATTCATGGAGCTGTTCCGGATTCCCTATCAAATTGCCAATCCCCCGCCCGAAAGGCGTTTGAAAGGAGCGCCAACTGGTTAACTCCGCTTCCCAATCGCCGTCATCTCCCCGTTGTAAAAATAGATCGGACAAGTCAGGCGATCGCTTCGTTTTCCGGCTGAATTTATAATCCGCAGTAATTAATATCGGAACCAAATTGGACCGTGCATATAACGATAAGTCAAATAGATTAAGCGGAAAGGAAACTGGAAAAAGAATAAATTTAACCGGAACAGGGAGAAAGCGGGGCCACTTATACTGCCCTGTTAGAGCTAACATAACCTTTGCAAACATATTGATTTCTTTTAAACCGCCATGCCGCTGAATAAACCTTGTAGCCAAGCGAATCTCCCGGTCCTCCTTTTTTCGGTGACCGGAATAAAGGAGCGCATAACAAGCCTCCACCGTTGCTGTGAGGTTCCCCTCCGCTTCATCGTGGAATATTTTCCAGGCACCATTTTTCCCTTGTTTACGAAGGATTCTGCTTACCAGCACTTCGATTAAATCCTCTTCATCCTCTATTTCCAGCGTACGTAAGAGGATAATCATATAACAATCTGTGGAAATCCCTGTTTCAAAGGGATACGCCCAGGACCCGTCATGCTTCTGATCTTTTGTAAGTTTATTAACCAGACGATTGATTTCTATATCCACCTTTTCTTTCATCAGAAAACCTCTCTTATCAAAATCGTTTTTCCTATACATATGCCGCACCGTATAAGCATATTCCTTAGAGAAGGAGGAGACTGGATGACAATTGGCTGTTTCCAAAAGAAAAAAGTGTATGAAAAGTCTGTTCTTGAGATAAAAAGAGAACTGAAGAATAAAAGGAATCAAAAAGCAAACGGCCTATCTGTATCCGTGCTTCCTAAAAGAGAACAGGTATTCATTCAACGCATTCATCAATGGACAACTAAATGGAATAAAAATAATGTCACCCGGACACAAGCCTACTTTGATTTTTATGTGCAACATCCCGAAATCCATTGGGCTTTATTAGGACATATGGTATCAAGAAACGGCGGTTGGAGCATGACCGATTTGAAAGGTGACCTCCTATCGCGTTTGTTATCTGAAAAAGAACAAAAAAACTTCTATTTATTTTTAGAGCGGGGTAACTGGTTAATATTCCAGGATGTTTATCCGCAATTATTGCTATATCAGCAAAGTTTAAGAATGAATCAAAATCTTTTTCACCTTCTTCCTTTCTTGAATGTTTCGATATTTATGGAAGTGGTATGGAATCATTTTTGGAAGCATGGTGACCGTTATCTATTAGCCATCGCAACCATTATTAATGAACAAAGCTATTTAGAAAAAAGAGTGGTGCATCATCCTCATTTTAAAGAAACGGTATTAGATACATTGGGTTTTAAGCTGTATGATTTTTTACGCTTTAACCATGTTATTTTCCCGCATTATCAACTTGGAAAAATAGAAAAGAAGCCCGCATTAATCGGTGATACCCTGCACCATTTCGGTTCTCTTCACGAGCGTATTATGCTGGGGAAACGTTTATATGCCATCCTTTTCCAGCAACAATCTGTCATAAAAGATGTTCTGTTATGGGCAGGGAAGCATCCGCATACAGGCTCCCGATCCGATTATTGGAAAGATTTGTTTCATTCCGTGAATGAATCTGCACCTGGTAAGGTCTATCGACGAAGAACAAAGCATTGTGAACGCAGAAAAGGAACTCCTCGAATTTATAGTCCCCCATTGAAATACGCTTGGAAAAACATTGACCACTCTTCGGCTGAAACAGGTGACTGGTTTAATGATTTACATGTGATTGATTATTTTGTAGAAGAAGAAAAAAATACAGGTGGGGAAATTCATGAAAAATACTGCAAAGCAATGGAAAAAATCGAGCTTGCCATCATTGCAAAAAAAGCAATCTTTCTCAGACAGGAGTAAAAAACGGCAGGCGTTTGTCATCGCAGCTCTCTTTTCTTCCATCGTCGGGACCTACTTAGATTTATTTTTTGTCGGCATCGGGATGTATCATTTTCCGATGCGGCTTTTCCCGGAGATATTTACAGTTAATATTGCCTTTACGCTGCTGATTCTTCCTGTCTTCGTCATTCTATTTTTGTACGTGGCTAATCGGTTGAAGTTTCTTCCGCGTTGTATAATGATCCTTACGATTAGTATAGCTGTCATTTTTATTGAAAAAACCGCTGTGCAGCTGGGGTGGTTTATGCCCCATCCAGATTGGAATCATGCCTATTCTTTTTTCGGATATATGCTGTTCCTTATTATAGCTTGGAGGATTTTTCGGTTTTTTCAAGTAAAAATTTGAAAAGCTGGTATTTCCTCGTCCTGCTTATCATAAAAATGATGAGGAGGTGGCGTGATGCGAAATCGAAAAATATCTATATTGCTGTTAGCAGCTACATATGTTGGAACGGTTATTGGGGCGGGTTTTTCATCAGGAAAAGAAATTGTCACATTTTTTAGTACCTATGGAGCTCTAGGCACCATTGGCATTGCAATTAGCGGACTTTTATTTATTTGGATTGGAACTAAAATAATGATGATATCTGCCCGAATCGGAGCCTATTCTTATCAGGAATTAAACGCTTATCTATTCGGCAGAAACATTGCTAAAGCGGTGAACCTGTTTATCTTTTTGGTCGTAATTGGTGTCACTTCCGTCATGCTTTCCGGTGCGGGCGCGGTGTTTCAGGAACAGCTTGGTCTTCCATTTCAATTAGGAATTATCCTGACACTTATTCTTTCTTACATCGTTGTCATGAAAGGGTTAAACGGATTATTTGCGATCAACTCCTACATCGTGCCATTAATGATCCTGTTTGTTCTGTTTGTAGCCGGTTCTATTGGTGGCGAACAACCGCATCAGCTGGTAGAAAATCTCATTCCTGTTCAATTAGCGGACAACCTTTCATGGGCAGGTTCCCCTTTTGCCTATGCAGCATTTAATCTGATGACAGCACAAGTTGTCCTTGTACCGTTGGGAAAGGAGATTCAGGATGAACATATCCTACGTTGGGGCGGTTTTCTGGGAGGATTAATCCTATTCTTTATCTTGTTATCGATTCATTTTTCATTGTCCGTCTTTCCAGAAACATTTCCTTTTGAAATACCAATGGCCGAAATTGTCCAGCATTTTGGAGCCCTTATTCACGTTCTGTTCTTAATCGTTATTTACGGCGAGATTTTTAATACGGTTGTCGGAAATGTGTTTGGCATTACACGCCAGCTGCAGTCTGCGTTTCATCTTCGGTATCGGCACGCGGTCTTGATAATCCTGTTTGTCGTCTTTTTAATCAGCCAGGTGGGGTATGGGAAATTGCTGTCGGTATTGTATCCATTGTTTGGTTATTTGGGGTTGTTTTTTCTGTTGATTTTATTGATTAAAAAAATGCCTGAGAAATAAAATGGGAATAAAAATAGATGTTTTTGGCTGGGAATAATAAAGTAAATAGATATTTCATTTTATTTTCAATAAGAATTCGCTTATAATTTAGATAAGGATGGTGATTGAATTGCGTGTATCCGATAAAAATTTCAACACCTATGAAGAATTTGAAGAGAAACGACAACAATCCGATGAAATATTGGAATATATCGATGGAATTATTTACATGTCCCCTTCTCCAAGCATAACACATCAAAGAATAGCTTCTTTTCTTCATGGAGAACTGCATCAAGTATTAAAAAATAGCAGTTGCGAAGTATTTTCTGCACCAACGGATGTCTTGTTTGAGCAAAATGAGAACGATCATAATAAAAATAAAAGGGTTGTTCCTGACTTATTTGTGGCATGTCATTCTGAAAATTTCACTGAAAATGAATATATCGGGGCACCCGATTTCATCATTGAAATATTAAGCCCTTCAAATAAATCGCATGACTTCGTGAGAAAACTAAACCTTTATATGGAATATGGCGTAAAGGAATATTGGATTGTTGATCCGATGGAAAAACGTATCATGATGTACTCGCTGGATGAAAATGGAGAGGTGCAATTTGATTTAGTCAGTGAAAATGAGAAAGCTTCTTCCAGATTATTTAAAGACTTTACCATCGAAACTGAAAATTTGTTTGGGGACTAAATATCAAAAGCAACGGATAACAGCCCATAGCTATCTGTTGTTTGGTTTTATATCTATCCCTTATACAATAGCTAAAACAATGCGCTTTCGAATCATTTTATGATAATCGAAAGCGCATTGTTTACTACCTTATAATCAACCCGCACACACATTACTCTCCTGTTTCCGCAAAATACCTGATTCTTTCTCCAATCTGGTCACGAACTCGTTGAAACACTGCCCATCTCTCCGCTTCATTCCCTTGGGCTTTTGCAGGGTCATCAAATCCCCAATGGTCACGTTTCACTTGCGGCGGTGTCATAGGACACTTATCCGCAGCGTCCCCGCATAAAGTGACAACAAAATCCGCATTGTTTAAGGTTTCTGAGTCAATTATATCGGATGTTTGATTCGAAATATTCAAATCCACCTCTTGCATTGCCTTTACAGCATTCGGATTTAGTCCATGTGCTTCAATACCGGCGCTTCTCACTTCCCAAGCATCTCCAAGATATTTCTTCGCCCAGCCTTCAGCCATCTGGCTTCTGCAAGAGTTTCCAGTACATAAGAAATAAATTGTTTTTTTAGCCATCATCATACTCCTCGTTAAAATAGAATCAATGTTAGATATAAACCTGCTAATGTAATCAATAAGATAGGAAGAGTTAAAATAATCCCTGTCTTAAAATACGTTCCCCAAGAAATCTTTACGCCTTTTTGTGATAATACATACAGCCATACTAATGTTGCCAAAGAACCAATTGGTGTGATTTTCGGCCCTAAATCCGATCCGACTACATTTGCATAAATAAGTGCTTCTCGCAGCACACCAGACGTATTTGTTTCTGCAATGGCTAATGCATCAATCATGACAGTAGGCATATTGTTCATAATGGAAGATAAGAATGCTGCAATAAATCCCATCGCAACCGTTCCAACAAATAAACCTTGATCGGCTACAGTTTGAATCACGCTTGCAAGTGCCGATGTAAGACCAGCATTACCTAATCCATAGACCACCACGTACATGCCAATCGAGAAAAATACAATATTCCATGGGGCTCCTTTTATGACTTCTTTTGTATTCACAGCGGTACTGCTTTTGGCCATAACAATAAAGAAAATCGCAATGACGCCGGCAATAAATGACACAGGGACTTGGATAAATTCACTCGTAAAATACCCAATTACTAATATACTAAGCACAAGCCATGATAGACGAAACATTTTCACATCTCTTATTGATTCGCTTGGCACTCGTAATTTGGATACGTCATAATTTTTGGGTATGTTTTTACGAAAATAAATGAATAATACCGAAATCGTTGCGACGAAAGAAAATAAATTTGGAATAATCATTCTGGAAGCATATTCGACAAATCCAATACCAAAGAAATCAGCTGAAACGATATTTACTAAATTACTGACAATAAACGGCAGGGATGTTGTATCAGCGATAAAGCCGCTTGCCATGATAAATGGAAAAATCATTTTTTCTTTAAATTCCAAATGACGTACCATCGCCAGTACAATCGGTGTCAAAATGAGTGCTGCGCCATCATTTGCAAATAAAGCTGCGACAACCGCACCTAACATGCTGATATAGACAAACATTCGGATTCCGTTCCCTTTTGCTATCCGCGCCATATGTAATGCTGCCCACTCAAATAATCCAATCTCATCTAATACTAAAGAAATAAGAATGATGGCAACAAACGATAATGTTGCATTCCATGTGATGTCGATAACTTCCAATACATCACTCAACCCCACCACGCCTGTGAGTAAAGCAAGAATAGCTCCCCCTATGGCAGACCAGCCGATATTTAAATTTTTCGGCTGCCAAATAACCAGAACGAGGGTTAATATAAATATAAAAATGGCGATTATAAGTGTTGCTGACAAAATAAGACCTCCAAACCTAACAACAAGAAATGCGTGTTCCTTTCTCTTCCAGTTCTTTTAATTTACCATCTTGATCTGGCAGTTGATCCAGAATCGGCTTGATGAATGCATAATACGTACTTTTCCGATGGATCGAATAAAATATCCACTGTCCTTTTCTTTCTTCTTTCACCAGCCCCAAATCTTTCAATTTACGTATATGTTGACTAATAGCTGGTTGACTGGATTGAAATATTTCAACAAACTCACAAACACAACACGTTTGTTCATCCATTAATTTCAGCATAATCAGTCTTGTTTTATCACCAAGTAATTTTAAAATATCGGCAGCTTCATCCATTTCGATTGTAGTTTGCTGCATGTGATTCCCCCTCCTGCCTCTATATCATTAATTATATAATTATATGCTTATATATTCAAATGAAAAAGTTTAGTTGTTTCGTATCAAGGTATTAACTGTATTTACAGGAAGCCATAAACAACGGATCCCAAAATAAATAACCCACAGGTTACAGCACTAAGAAACTTTGCGCGAGGAAATAGCTGCCTTATTTAAAATTTTCTATTGCCTTCAAGCGCGCTTCAAGGTTTACACTCTAGATGAATGATTTTCAAGGAGGAAATGATCATGGCAAAATTTGATACATTGAAAGATAAAGCAGTTGTTGTGGCAGGCGGCGGGAAAAACCTTGGCGCTTTGGTAAGCAAGAATTTCGCACATGACGGAGCAAAAGTAGTCGTGCATTATCACAGTGCTTCCTCTGAGAAAGAAGCACAGCAAACCCTTGAATCGATCAAAAATAACGGCGGTGAAGCTGTATTATTTCAAGGGGATTTAACAAGCCCGTCGAAAATGGAAGAACTGTTCGACTTTGCTGTAAGTCAATATGGCAACATTGATATTGCTGTAAATACCACAGGAAAAGTTCTTCGCAAACCGATTGTAGAAACGTCTGAAGAAGAATATGATAGCATGCAGCAGATTAACGCAAAAACCGCCTACTTTTTTATCAAAGAGGCAGCGAAGCATATGAACGATAACGGAAAAATCGTTACAATCGTCACAGCATTATTAGCCGCTTATACGGATGGATATTCTACGTACGCAGGCGAAAAAGCACCTGTTGAGCACTATACACGGGCTGCTTCAGCAGAATTAATGAACCGAGGAATTTCCGTCAATAGCATTGCTCCGGGTCCGATGGATACGCCTTTCTTCTATCCTCAGGAAACAGAGGAAAGAGTAGCATTTCATAAGTCGCAAGCACTTCATCATCAATTAACGCAAATTGAAGATATTGCTCCAGTCGTTACATTTTTGACAACAGACGGATGGTGGATTAATGGTCAAACCATATTCGCAAATGGAGGGTATACAACCCGCTAATCAAAAGGAGGAGATTTCCATGCATTGTTTTTTAGCCGAATATGCTCCAAAAGAAACGACAATATCTATTTTGGCTTCTACTGGGGATGTAAACGCAAGTAGAAAAGTTTATATCTCTCAAGCATCTTTTGTGACTGATTTAACGAACAAAATGATTGAACTCTCACATGAACAAGGTCTTTACCACCATGATATCTTTGCAATTGGTGTCATAGTGGATGCGAAAGAAATGCTTGGACGGGAGTCGAAACAACTCCAACAAGAACTAGCATCTTCATTTGGTTTTACATCTGTTGTTGATTCGAACGAAAATATTGTTCGTAAAAAGCTGCTACAAAACGCCAAATAAATGATACAAAAACCTCTCAGAACTAAATCCGAGAGGTTTTTATAGGTGATTTCTCTTCGTCCAGTATCTCCATTTTCTTTGTCAGCTTGTCCAACGCGATATCAATATCCAGCTTCTGTTTCTGCAATTTTTCCTGATGGTCTCGAAAGATTTTTGTTCGTTCTTCTAACGTGCTATCCCCTTTCATGTGTAAGTGTGCCACATGCCTTAATGTTTCAATAGACATTCCTGTTGCACGCATACACCCTATTAGCTCCAGCCAAAATAAATCTTCTTCCTTAAACATCCTATAACCATTTTCACTGCGCTCAACAAATGGCAAAAGCCCTTCATTATCATAATAGCGAATGGTTGATGCCGGAACTTCTGTTTTTTCAGAAGCTTCTTTAATTGTCAGCATTTTTTCACACCACCTGTTTTTGTTTTCTTTGTACGTCATTTCAGCAAAACGATATTTTAAAAATTATACTAAGTGAAAACGTATCATGCATTTCTTTAAATATATTATTATTATAAACACTCAAGTTATCTTGAATGCAACCAGGAGCGTGGCAAATATGCTTCTTCATACCTCTGATTCTTTGTGATAACGACCTCACATTAGTAGAGAATGCTTTCTAAAGAAATCCGCGACATGGGTCCTCCTAAAACACATCATTCTAGCAGTGAATAGTTACTATTATTTATTGAATAACTTCATTGAATTCGTTAACATTTAGCTATTAATATGAAATAAAAAGGGGCAATATTATGAAAAGATTTAAATGGATGTGGATTTCAGTATTTTTATCCATTACACTACTAACTGCATGCTCTGGGAACACAATAACGGAAGAAGATTCTGCAGAAGGAAGTACTGACGAAGCAGAAGAAGAAATTCCTCCTGCAGAGGAGACAGAATGGTCCTATACAGGTGAAACTGGTCCTGACCAATGGGATACCTTGCACCCAGAATATCTTACTTGTGCTGAAGGACAGGAGCAGTCACCAATTGATATTGATTTAGCAAAGGTTAAATTAGATGAGACATTAAATGATATCGAAATAAACTATCAACCTACTGCATTTACATTAGAGAATACTGGTCATACAATTCAACTGAATGATCCAACTGGAAGTAACACTATTATTGTTGAAGGTGAAGAATATAGCGTACAACAATTACACTTCCACATTCCAAGTGAAAATGCAATTGATGGACAATTCTTTGATATGGAAGGACATATTGTACATAATAATGAAAATGGAGATCTTGCAGTACTTGGATTCATGATTGAAGCTGGGGAAGAAAACAAAACCCTAGCAGAAGCTTGGTCAAAAATGCCCGAAGAAAAAACGGAAGAGGATGTAGAACTGGATAATTTAATTAATTTACATGATTTATTACCGGAAGACCTTACTACCTTTAGATTTAGTGGTTCATTAACAACACCACCATGTACAGAAGGTGTTAACTGGCTTTTACTAGAAGAACCAATTTCATATTCTCAGGAACAAATTGATACATTTGGCGAGATTTTCTCACCGCATAACCATCGTACACCACAACCATTAAATGATAGAGAAGTTCACACGCATTAATGCTTCATCTATTTTAGAATCCATACACAAACCGTGGTCTTTTTTTAATAGGATGCGTTTTTCGTCTTTTTATGCTCAAGAATTCAATAATTTATAACTACACGATATTCGCCAATATTTATATTATCTCTAACAATGGCAAAAAACTATTCAGAATAGCTTCCTGTGCCAATAGATAAAAGGTGGGTCTGCCTCAAACAGACCCACCTTTTATCTATTACTCAAAAATATTTAACTCAAATAGTGTGTTTTTTCGTTTCAAACCAAATATTGGTGACGATATATCAGAAACGGAAACATCTGCATGTACCGAATACAATACGATGTTCATTTCGTTTCCTGCTTATACATATTCATGGTATTCATTAGGATCCTGCCCTTCTACACGGCCGGATTCCCCTTGATCCAATGAATCAATTCTTTCTATATCTTCAGAAGATAATTCAAAGTTGGTGCTATTGATATTATCTTTTTGATGCGTTGGATTGCTTGATTTTGGAATCGTAAATACGCCAGCCTGATAGTTCCAATTCACAATAACTTGCGCCGGGGTTTTACCGTATTTATCCGCAATTTCTTTAATTGTGGCATTTTCCAGCACGTCATTCAGGTGACCCCGGCCAAAAGGACTCCAGGCTTCCGTAAGAATACCCCGTTTTTCATTTTCTTCAACCATACGCTTATTATTAAAATAAGGTTGACGCTCCACCTGGTTTGTAGCAGGCGTTACACCTGTTGCTTCAATAATGTCATCCAGATGTTCCGGTTCAAAGTTTGAAACACCGATGGTTCGGATTAATCCTTGTTTTTGAGCATCCACTAAGGCCTTCCAAGCTTCGACATATTTGCCGTCTTTGGGATTCGGCCAATGAATTAAATACTTGTCAAAATATTTTAGTCCCATGCGGCGTAACGATTCTTGAATAAAGATAAACGCCTTGTCGTATTCATGGTGAGAGCCAGGCAATTTCGCACTGACTAAAATTTCTTCTCGGGGAAGTGCAGATCGGCGTACTGCTTCACCGACAATGCCTTCATTGTTATAGTTTGTTGACGTATCGATTAAACGGTAGCCTAAGTTTAAGGCGTTTAAAATTTCAAATGTACCCTGATCACCGTCAATACCGATTGTGCCTAGTCCCACAAAAGGAAGCACGGAACCATCATTTAGAGTAAAACCATTATTATTAAGAGTCATCAAAATCGCCTCTCCTTTAAACTTTTTGTCATGTGAGTTGAGAATGACAGAAAATATTACCCTCCTGTCTGCCAGTATAAAACCAACAGGCTGTTTTTACCTTAACAGAGGGCTTACAGTTAAAATATCTTCCCATCAATTATCAAACTCAAATCACATCACCAGTATTCATATTTTCATCTTTCACTAAGATGTCCACCATTACTATACCCAATTTAAAAAAATCTTACACAAGACAGAACTGATCAAAGAAATAAGGAACCACAAAAAGATGTAATCTGCAAGTTGTTATGTAAAGCGATAGCCTTTCTATACCTAATCAACAATAATTTGCATAGAATTTAAAATTTGTTATTATTCGTACGAATAATTCAATAAGTATACTACTTTATAGAGCATAGCTTAACTATAATGGTAAATAAAACTTTCGCGAGGGGGGGACTGAAGGCAAGGCATATATGCCAAAGCTATAATAAGCTCATTTATTTTACCTTGAAAGTACTCATTAACGGAATGTAGGGCGCAATTCAAATAAACGGAATTGCGCCCAAGGTAACCATCTCTTATTTGGAGTTCATATAATACACCAGATTATCGGTCCATACACCAAATTCAAATATAAAATCTTTTCTAATACATTCAAATTCCATGCCAACACTTTCTGCAAGCTTTAAGGAAGGTTCGTTGTCAACATTGATGTGAGCCTCTATACGATGGAATGCAAGATTTTTAAAAGCGATGTGAAGAGCCGCTTTTACTGCTTCTTTCCCATAACCATTCCGCCAAAATTGATTGTGAATCGTGTAGCCTAAAAGCCCCCACTGAAATTCATCTCTGATAAGCGTTTCGAGTTCAACCTTACCAAGTTGTTTTTGATCTGACTTTCGAAAGATACCAAATACATACACTTTGTCCTTATCAGCATATTCTTTAAATTTTGAAACGACCTTTTCATTGAATGTTTGTTGCGTCCATCCGCTCAAATCCATTTTATTGTCATCGTACTTATACTGGGAAGGTAATCTGTTACGACAACCTTCCAGCCAACGATGATAATCCCCATTCTGCAACGGTCTTAATACCAATCTTTCCGTTTCTAATTGAAGTTTGGTTTTCTCTATTTCCAATGTGATGCCTCCTTAGCATAATTTTTCCAATGACCAATACGTCCATATCTACATGAAGAAAATTTAATTTATATGCCATAAGCCATCACACCTTTCGTTTAAATGATATAGATAGTATACCATTGTATCCTGCGATCTGGAAGATATTAATCCATTTAAAAATGAGTCGGCACAACTTTTACTGCTATACTCGTTTCCAAAAAATAAAATTAATTCCCTTCCTCTATCTTAGGAATTTGTCTGTACGCAAATGCAATCCGATCAATTTTCTTATCTTCATCTCTCACAAAACGAATAATCGTATCCATTTCCCTCATTGTAAATAAAAACTGGTCATCCCCAATGGGCTGAAGTACACCATCAGCTAAACCAGCAGCTTTCAAATGCAGGCTGTCATCTTTCACATAGAATTCTATTTTCAAACCATCATCCGATAGGAACGTTCCCTCCAGTTCCCTTAAACTTTCAAGTGCTAAGTCAACCACTTCAACGTTTAAGTGGGAAGCATCGAATGGTTTGTTCAAGTAACCGGCAAATGCACTAAAAAGCAATTTGGAAGATGGGGCTCCTGCTACATTTGCAAGTGCTATTCCTGTTAGTCCGATTTCCGGAAGCATATTCAGCTGAGCGGTTACTCCTTTAATATCTCCACCGTGGTGAATAAGCTTATAACCATAGAAATCCGGAATAATCATTAAACCGTAACCATAGCAGGTTCCTTTTTCACATTGGATATACGGCGTCGTCATGACCGCCACACTTTCTGGAGACAGGATTCGCGCATGACCAACCATTCCATCATTTCGGATCACTTCTGCAAATTGGAGCATATCATTCATTGTTGACTTTAAAAATCCTGCTGCACGCATTGCTGGTGCATCCAATGGATTATTGGACCTGAATATAATTTCTTCATCATTTTCTTCTCGTATATCATATAAAACAGCTATATCTTTAGATTCTAGATTTTCGGGTTGAAAGCCGCTGTTATGCATCCCCGCAGGCTCTAAAATATGTTGTTGCACATATTGCTCATACGGTTGGCCGCTGATGCGTTCGATGATGGCACCTAGAAGAGCATAGGCATCATTGGAATAACTGAATATAGCCCCTGGTTCCCCAAGTAATGTAAAATCTGCTTTTGCAATGGCATCCATTAACTCGGAATACGTATCAATCGCCTGAATCGCATCCAATGGATTTTCTTGCTGTTGATTTTCTTCTAAGTTTAAATCCTTTTCCATACTTTTCTTCACTGCACTCATTAAAGTAGGTAATGGCGGAATACCTGATGTATGTGTCAAAAAATGATGAATCGTTATTTGTTTGGTCTGCTCTTCATTTGGCATCTTCAATTCCGGTAAATAGTTGATAACAGAGTCATTTAGATGCAGTTTTCCCTTTTCTTGTAACTGGAGAATAGCAACAGCTGTAAAAGCTTTCGTTATGGAACCCACTCCAAAAACAGTATCTGGTGATAAAGGAAGTTCTTCTTCTCTGTCACGGTAACCGAATTCTTTCGCATAACTCCATTCACCGTCTTGGGCCAGTCCAATTGCAAAACCCGGCACGTTATATTTTTTCAACATCTCCTCACCATATTGTTCGAAATCGTGGATTCCTGTTTCTTTTTTCATAAAGTAAACCTTCTTTCTTTTATTTATATGACCTTTTGGATCTATTTTAATCATTTTGAAGAACCGTCATAATACGCTAAGTAATTAAAAACCCAAAGGCTTGGCAAAAATACACCAGTAAAGCCTTTGCAGCTAGGAATGATAATTTTTATGAAGACAGAAACTGTAGCTTTGAGAAGCTATATATTTAGGAATAACACATACATAATCAATGGTTGACAAATAAAACTTGGTAAGAAGCGACCGCTTCGGAAGAACACTACGTAAACTAGTGGAATGCATCACATCTAATTGTATCATTCAACCAATAATTTTGGGGAAGAACCAAAATTAAACGCCTTCTTTTAAAAAGAGGCGTTTATTTTTTATAAATATCCCCGCGGCTCCCGATTTTTAAAACAAGCACAATGAGATTACCTTGATCGACCTCAAAAATAATACGGAAGTCACCAATACGCTTTCGGAATGTACTCGTATAACCTTTCAACCGTGTCACGTTTGTATCTAAAAAAGGATTTTCTGCAAGTTTCGTCAAAGCTTCCATTAATCGTTTGCGATTTGGTTTATCCAACTTCTTAAGATACTTCGCCGCTTGCTTATCAACCCTCAGCTCATACATCCCGAGTTTCCTCGAAAAGTTCATCTAGTGTAACATATTCTCCGTCTTTGACGCGTTCACGAGCTTCGTCCACTTCCTTTTTGGTCTCATCGTTCAATTCTAATTCTTCTTCATCAAATAAATGACGGAAAATTTCAACCATTCGAGGTAATTTTTCTTCTGGTAATTCGTCTACCAAGCGGTGTAATTCTTTCCTGTCAATCATTGCTACCCACCATCCTTTATTATTTATTATACCATGTTTAAAGGTCAGCTGTTCAACTTATCTAAATGATCCAAAAATCCGCATTGTAAAAACATTTTAGGTTTAGTATATCACCTTTACCTCTTTGTTTTAATCTTATTTGCTTCTATAAAGTTACCCTTTCTTCTAGTTAGCTTCCCTTCGAATTTGAATATAAAAAATCCAAAGGGTTGATGAAAATACACCGATTATAACTGGTTCATTAAAAGCAAATACTCCTAAACCAATACTATTATCCGAATTCTCGCCTTATAGCTGCCTCGTCAACATTTTAAAAATTCCTACGCTAAAATATTTTCGGCCATCAGAGCCCCGGATGCCACTACTTCTAAGGATTTCCGAGATTCCCGTAACTACCAATTGAAGAAGCCTTTTAACACAAGCAACATAATGGAATAGATAAGGGATGAGATTAAAAATGTTGGCAAGTGGGCATTCTTTTCAAAAGGGATTTCCTTGCTGATGACATTAAATATCATGGCACCTGAACTAAAAGCAATAATGGAATCTACAAACAGACCGGATGATGGTCCGAAAATTCCTGCAAACGCCCCAAGCAAGGTTGCCCCCGCAAGCATGTAGCGTCCTGCACTTTTATGCAGCCGCTCATTCTCTTTTCCCAGATGATACGACAAGCCGATAAAATGAAGACTAACGGCTAGACCGTAAAATAAGGATTCGACACGCTGAACATCGGATGAAAAAACGATATAAGTAACAATGAAGGAATACACCATAAAAAAGCTGATCTGAACGAAATAAATGGTGTCTGCCTTCAGCCGTTCAGCTGTTTTCGTCTCAGCAAATGCATATACTGCAAAGTAAATCAATAAACCGATGAGACCGAGAAAATAAAGTTCCGTATCTAATGCGAACGATCCCCCGAGTTTATCCTGCTCCCCATGAAGCGTTGGCAAAATATAAACAAACACATAAGCAATAGCTACACCGCCTGATAATGAAAGCAGCTTTCTTTGTCCAATCGGCGAACGTTCAACAATCGGCAGGGCATAGAGTTGAATAATAATAAATATAATACCAATTATAATTGATTCTATCGTGACCATGACTGTTCCTCCTGATGTTAATATATGAAGTATACTTTCCACAAAAACAGAAAAAACAAACATATCGGAAATATAAATGTAATCTTCAAAGATCATTTGGGGTTGGAAGTGATGGAACTTTCCATATAATTTTCATCTTTCACGCACTCAGAGTAAAATATTTTACACCAAATGTTAAAAATACTTTACTTTTTGTACTAAATATTTTACCATCATAGTTATAAGAGGTGAATGAAAATGCCATTAAATAACGAAAGAAAAATTCAAAATAGAATGGTTGTATTAAGAGCTGAGCGGGGATTATCACAACGGGAGGTTGCTGATAAACTAGGTGTCAGCAGACAGACAATTATATCCCTTGAAAAAAATAGATACAATCCATCTTTGAAGTTAGCATTTGATATTGCACTGCTGTTTGGTGTTGATTTACATGAAGTTTTTCAATATGAAATAGAGGAGGGCAAATAAAATATGGACGTTTTCTTAGCAACCTTACGCATTGTTTATGTAATCATTTTCTTTATTGCGGTATTTATTTCACTCAAATTTGAAATGGGGGAAGAACATAAAGATGAACGTGGGCAAAGTATTTCCAATAAATCATATGGTATTGTTTTTCCCTTAATCCCTCTTGGATTTTTATTAATTGAGTTGTATGATCATTTCATTAGTCATCTGGACTATGGAACATATAAAACAGTCATTTGGTTTTTAATTACAGGATTAATGATTCTTCATGCCAGTATCATAACAGTATTAAAAAGAAAATATTAATACATAAATTTAGAAAGGAAGATTTTCTATAAATATATTTGCATGGATTGGGCTGTCAGGAATCATTATTCTTACACTTATGCCCTTCCTAAAAAAAGAAAATAGAACGAAACAAGAAATACGTAAAGCAATTGTTACAATCGCTATTGTACTAAGTATTATCATTGCCGTTATCATTTTTAATGTTAATTATTTGATTGCATTTCTATTTGGTGTTATTGCAATGATTTTATTCGATAAAAAGACATATACAAAAAAACGACTAATTATTTATGGAACGTCCATTCTGGTTATTGGAGCTGCAGTCTATTCTGTATTCCGAAATAATCCTGATTATGTGCTTCATCATTTAAAAGATCATCCGGAGACATCCTCTCTCTATGTTGCGAAAAATGGAGAGGAGTTAATTACCTATCAATCAGATGTTATACGTCCTTTAGCAAGTACAGTAAAAATACTAATAGCTGTCGAATATGCGATGCAAATTGACGAAGGAACATTGAATAAAGATCGTTACGTGTCGCTAGATGATTTAAACCAATACTACTATAAAGGTTCTGATGGAAATGCACATGAAGAATGGCTAGAAGCAATGCAAAATGAAGGGAAAATAAATAATAATCAAGTAACGCTGCAGGATGTTGCAAAAGGAATGATAACATATAGTTCGAACGCCAATACAGATTACCTGATAAACTTGATTGGTATTCATTCTATTAACGAGCGGGCAAAATCTCTCAATCTTACAAAACATGAAGAAATTTACCCACTTGTTGGTGCGCTCCTCATTCCAGATTATCTAAACAATAATGAAATGGATGAAAATAGTTTAGTAGAAGAGCTTGAAAAGATGCCCATGGAAATGTATCGGGAAACAGCTGAAGAATTAAGTCAACAAATGAATGATGGCATCATTAATATCGAAAACGATACCTTTGATATGCCCCTTGATTTGCAACGGATATGGTCGGATCGCCTCATTGGGGCATCGGCAAATGATTACGGAAGACTATTAGCAATCATATCCAATAACGAGCTCCCAACAGCAGCTACGCAAACAGTCAGGGATTTGCTTGAGTGGCCGATGGAAATAAATGAAGACAACCACGAGCGTTTCACCCATCTTGGCGCAAAAGGGGGATCAACAGCATTCATCCTGAACGATGCAATGTATGCAGAAGATCATCATGCTGATCGAATCGAAATGGTTCTTCTAACAAATGATTTGAACACTTGGCAGCAGATTCTACTTAGTCATAATTTAAACAGCTTCGAGTCAAAGTTGCTTGCTAGTGAAGATTACCGTCAGAAAGTTCAAAAGGAACTTTCTGGATCGTAATTATAAGAGGTCATTGTTAATTTAAAAGTATAGGAGCTGCCAACAAATACATAATATGCATTTATTGGCAGCTCCTATTTTACGCTTACGTATTTTAAAAAGAGCAATTATAAAACGAAACTTCATACAGTGGGAGTTTTCGCCCTTCTCCCACTGAATTAGCCTAAGTGATTCAGGGAGTTAGCTCACCTGATCTCCCGCCTAAATAAATTTATTTTCGCTCTTTATTTGGAGGCGGGAGTTTTACGGGCGCTTCTCCGTGATAAAATTCATTCACATAATAAAATGAAGTAATCTTTCAGAAGGCCGTCTCTTACCAACACGGATTACAAATCAACTTATTGCCAGCTATTGTAGGATATTCATTTCATGCTTATTATCAGGAGCATCATAACATATCTCTCATCTTTTTCGGCGAGCTCGGCATATATCGCCAAAAACTATAATAAACTCATGCAGTTTTCCTTGAAAGTGCCTATTCACGGAATGATGGGCGCAATTCAAATAAACAGAATTACGCCCCTGGTGACTACTTCTTATTTGGAATTCATATAGTACACCATGTTATCTGTCCATGCACCAAATTCAAATATAAAACCTTTTCTAATACATTCAAATTCCATGCCTGCGCTTTCTGCAAGCTTTAAAGAAGGTTCGTTGTCAACATTGATGTGAGCCTCGATGCGATGGAATGCAAGATTTTGAAAAGCGATGTGAAGAACCGCTTTTACCGCTTCTTTCCCATAACCATTCCGCCAAAACTGGTTGTGAATCGTGTAGCCTAAAAGTCCCCACTGAAATTCATCTCTGATAAGCGTTTCGATTTCAACCTTCCCAAGCTGCTTTTGATCTGACTTTCGAAAGATACCAAATACATACACTTCGTCCCGATCAGCATACTCTTTAAATGTTGAAACGACCTTATCATTGAATTTTTATTGCGTCCATCCGCTCAAATCCATTTTATTATCATCGTATTTATACTGGGAAGGTAATCTGTCACGACAACCTTCCAGCCAACGGTTATAATCCTCATTCTGTAACGGTCTTAATACTAATCTTTCCGTTTCTAATTGAAGTTTGGTTTCCTCTGCTTCCAATGTGATGCCTCCTTAGCATAATTTTTCCAATGACCAACGCGTCTATATCTACCTGAAGAAAATTTAGTTTATATGCCATAAGCCATCACACCTTTCGTTTAAATTATATAGATAGTATACCATTGTCTCCTGCCAGCTGAAAGGACTTATACCACCCTAAAATCGAAAATAGTACGCTTTTTTCAAGTAATTTAAAACCGCCAAAAACGTTGAATTCCCAGCGTTTTTGGCGGTTTTTACTGTTAAAGATGAAATTGATTTTTATTGCATCAACTATTAACCATATGTCAACAGTTTATCTTATCTTTTCCTTTGACAGTTATTGTTACATTAATTTTTTTCTATACCTACTCCACCGTAACACTCTTCGCCAAATTCCGCGGTTTATCCACATCACAATCACGATGCAACGCCGCATAATAAGCCAATAGCTGCATTGGAACAACACTTACCAATGGCGTTAGCAACTCATGAACTGGCGGCAATACAAATGCATCCTCATCCTGCTCTAAACCTTTTGAGCTGATAATAAGTGCATTCGCACCGCGTGCAACAACTTCTTGCACGTTCCCGCGAATAGAGTAGTTGACATTCTCTTGTGTCGTTAAAGCAATAACCGGTGTACCATCTTCAATTAAGGCAATGGTACCATGCTTTAGCTCTCCTCCAGCAAAACCTTCTGCTTGGATATAAGAGATCTCTTTCAACTTCAATGCTGCTTCCTGTGCCACATGATAATCGGTACTGCGGCCAATATAGAATGCATTAGGTGTGCTAGCAAAATAATCTCTTGCTAACTGTTCAAGCTCTTCTTTTTGGTTTGTAATAACTTCCATTGCATTCGCTACAATAGCAAGCTCCTGTAATGGATCAAAATCTAATTTAATACCTTTTGCTTTCGCTGCGTCCACCGCAAGAACTGCTAAAACAGCAATTTGTGCTGTATATGCTTTTGTGGAAGCTACAGCAATTTCTGGACCAGCGTGTAAAGGTAATGTGTAATTCGCTTCACGAGAAAGGGTTGATCCAGGTACATTTGTTAATGTCAGTGCTGGATGTCCTAATTCTTTAATTTTAACTAATACGGCACGGCTATCTGCTGTTTCCCCGCTTTGGGAAATGAAGATAAATAATGGTTTGTCAGACAGCAACGGCATGTTATAAGAAAATTCACTTGCCACATGTACTTCTACAGGAATGTTCGAGAGCTTTTCCAGAAACTCTTTTCCAACTAATCCGGCATGATAGCTGGTTCCTGCTGCAATGATATAAATGCGGTCCGTTTTTTGCATAGCCTTGCGAATATCTTTATCTAACTTTAATTCGCCTTTATCATTTTGGTATTCACGAATAATATTGCGCATCACAATTGGCTGCTCATCAATCTCCTTCAGCATAAAGTGCGGGTATGTTCCTTTTTCTGTATCATTTGCATCAATTTCCGTTATGAATGGCTTCCGTTCAAGAACTTCTCCATCTAATGTCTGTACTTCCACAAAGCTGCGGTTCACCAGTACAATTTCTTTATCATAGATCTCCAAGTATTCGTTCGTTTCTTTTAAGGTAGCCATGGCATCGCTGGCAATCAGATTGAATCCTTCTCCTAACCCAACCAGCAACGGACTTTTATTTTTGGATACATACAAAGTGTCTGGATCTTCTGCATCAATCAAACCGATAGCATAAGAACCTTTCAACAAGCTCATTGCTTCTCCAAATGCTTTTTTTGTACTTTTATGCTTTTCAAAAAGTTTTTCAATAAGCTGTACGATTACCTCTGTGTCTGTTTCACTTCCAAAGTCAACATCTTCCAAGTACTCTTTCTTTAGAGCTACATAGTTTTCAATAACGCCATTATGCACAATGGTAAAACGTCCTGTTGCGCTCTGATGTGGATGTGCGTTTTGCACACTTGGCACACCATGCGTAGCCCAGCGGGTATGACCAATACCAATCGTAGCATCATTTTTGTTATCTACTTCTTCACGCAACGCTGCGATACGTCCTTTTACTTTCGTTACGTGTACGCCATTTTCACCTAAAGTAGCAATACCTGCAGAGTCATATCCGCGATATTCTAATTTTTCCAAGCCTGTTAATAAAATTTCTTTCGTATCATTTTGTCCAATATAACCGACGATTCCGCACATGTCGATGTCCTCCTTGTTGGAAGGGGCAGATACAAAAGACCGATTCAAAGCGAAGGGGCCTTTGTACTGCCCCTTTCTCGTGTTTGTATTTACATTTTAAGACATCGTTCCTTACCTCTTTGTACAATAGGTCACCCTACTGGTTTAAAGGTAAAGCAGCAACTGCGATGCACAGCCGGGAGGCACCCGCCGAATAATTCGATAACCTCCGACCTCGTCAACTATTCTTCCCATCCGTCCGCAGAATAGTCCTGGCGCTTTAGATTATAGTTCCTTTTACTTTCTCCTGCTCCTCTCTTTTTATTTGTTCTTGTCAAACGGACGTTTTCATTTGGAAAACAAGAACTTTCTATATTCTATCGGAAAGTAATATGCAAGGTCAACCTTTTTCTTCCTCTCCGATAAGACAGTTTATGAAATCATCATAAAAATGTTGCAATATCTACACAAATGGCTGTATAGAAGTAATAAATGACACTGAAAAAAAGGAAAATGGATTGCTTCCGATACTAAAAATCATCAGCAGCTCTCTGGAATGAGCACTTCCCTCACCCAGAGCTCTGCTCATGATGTCTTGCTTACTTATGCTCTTCCATAAAATCTAACATCCGCTTATATACTTTAATCTCATTTTCCTTTTTCGAAAAGCCATGCCCTTCATCTTCCAGTACCAGATACTGTACATCTCGTCCTTCATCCTGCAGTTTCTGCACAATTTGATCCGATTCTTCCTTCACGACACGCGGATCTTTGGCTCCTTGTATAACCAGCATCGGTTTGGTCATCGTTTCCAGGTAGGTCACTGGAGAGTCTGTTACAAAACGTTCCTTATCCCGATCCGGGTCACCAAGCCATCTTTCCATAATTGGCTTCCAATGCGGCGGTACCGAATTGATAAATGTAAATAAATCAGACGGTCCAAAGATATCAATCACTGCTTTAAAATACTCTGGATGACGTCCGTGCAGGAGAAGTGCCATATAGCCGCCATAGCTTCCTCCTACTAAGAATAGATGATCCGGGTCGGAAATGTTTTGATCGAATAACCATTTGATACCTTCTACATTATCTAGGCGCGGTCCGTGACCCCAATCCTGCTCCACGAGTTTGACAAAAGAAGAACCGTATCCCGTACTGCCGCGAAAGTTCGGTGCAAAAATATGGTACCCGCGGTTGAGAATGCTTTGAAACATAGCACGGAAAAATTTCCGTTCTGCAGCCTGTGGACCGCCATGCGGCCAGAACACCGTATAGCCATTTGCATTTTCTGGTTTTGCCCGAAACAGCAATGATTCGATTTTCATTCCGTCAAAAGAAGTATATGTTACCATTTCAGGATCAACAAGCCCCTCTTCGGATACACCTAAAACACGATTGTCTGTAAGCTGTTCCCACTTTCCCCTATCTGTCAGACGGTAAATATTATCCGGATTCACTGCGGAGCCGCCCAGGATATAAACAGCTCCTGAATCTGTTACAGTCAGCTGATCAATCAAATCAAAAGGCGTGGTAATTTCTTTCAGCTCTTCAGATGACAGTTTATACTGGTAAAGCTTATCTTCCACCCCTTTTGCCGTTACCATATATAAGGAATCGGAGGCGTTATCATATCTGATGACTTCAATAGACTCATCCGCCAATTCCAGCACCTTTGAAAATGTCTCTCGCTCGGTGTCATATTTGGCAAGATACATATATTCCCTATCAAAATCCGTCGGAAAATAAATACTGTGATTATCCGTGAAAACCGGTTCATAGGATACATGCACCTTTTTCGGATTTGGAGTCAGATACACTTTTTCCCCTTCTTTTTGGATGAAAAGATTGTTATATGTGTTTGCAAACATACTTTCATATACCAATGTTTCTTCATCTTCGGATACAGCTGCCAGTGTCGTCGGCGCTTCTTCTCCTTCTGTTAAAAGCTCATCCTTATCCGTATCTAAGTGACGTACACGTGTATTTAAAAAGCTTGGATTATTTTCAGACGTATTATAATAAATACGTTTCCCGTCTTTACTCAGATGTGCAAATAAGTATTTTTCATTCTCTTCTCCCGTAATCAGCGGTTGCGGCAATCCCCCTTCTGGAGGTAATGCGTAAATCTGAAAATTTTCATCTCCATCCGTATCAAAACTTGTTAAAACATAAGTTCCATTCGGATCAAACTGAATAAATAAGGAAGATTCATCTTTTTGCGCAAATGGATATGGGTAAGGATGCTCTTTGCTTAAATCTAAAGCCCACAAATTACGTTTTCCGCTTAAATTAGTTGAAAAAACAAGCTTTTTCTCATCTTTGCTGACTTGAAAATGATCAATACTGTACGTATAAAAAAACTGTTCTACTTCCGGTTTTGGAAACTTTATCATTGTTTCTGCACTCCTTTTTATCTGTATTTTCAATATTATATCATTATTGCTAAAGTTAGACAGTAACGAGCCTTTCCTTCTCGCTGTTTCCACATATGAAATATACTTAATTCAGTCTATTTTTATTGCGTTTTCCCCTATGGAATAGTAAATTGATTTATGATGATAAGTTTAGCAAGCATATACTGTTCCGAAAAAATCTAACATATAAAGGAGCACGGGACATGGAGCAATATCGTATGGATCAAAACAAAGGCATAGAATTTGGTATCTTTACTTTAGGAGATCACCTGACAAACCCTTTTACAGGGAAACGTATTTCTGCACAACAGCGTATTCAGGAAATTATTGATTTAGCAAAATTGGCCGAACAGGCCGGACTGGACATTTTCAGCGTCGGCGAAAGCCATCAGGAATACTTTGCCACGCAAGCGCACAGTATTGTGTTAGCTGCCATTGCACAGGCAACTGAAACAATCAAAATTGGAAGTTCATCAACCATTATCGGCACCGCGGACCCCGTTCGTGTTTATGAAGACTTTGCTACGATTGATTTAATTGCAAATGGTCGTGCAGAGATTATTGCAGGCAGAGCTTCCCGGATCGGCCTCTTTGACTTATTAGGCTATAACGTGCAGGATTATGAAGCGTTATATGAAGAAAAATTTGACCTGCTGCTGCAAATAAATGAAAACGAAAACCTGAACTGGCAAGGACAATATCGTGCAGCTTTAAAAGACGCACAAATTCTGCCCCGTCCGAAAGATAATAAGCTTCCCATTTGGCGTGCTGTCGGCGGGACCCCCGCCAGTGCAATGAAAGCTGGTTACGCGGGAGTTCCGATGATGCTTGCTACCCTCGGCGGGCCGGCCACCTCTTTTAAAAACGTTATTGATGCCTATCGGGAAACTGCAGCGAAAAACGGACATGACGTAACAGAACTTCCTGTCGGCGTCACGGGCTTTTTCCATGCGGCTGAAACCAGCCAAGAAGCATTAAAGCAAATGTACCCTTATATTAATGAAGGTATGAAAATGACTAACGGACAAGGGTTTCCTAAACAAGCATTTGCACAAGCCAAAGATAAGCGGAGCGTCATCAACGTGGGAAGCCCACAGGAAATTATTGAAAAAATCCTTTATCAGCACGAGCTTTACGGACACCAGCGCTACTTGGCGCAAATGGACTTTGGCGGTGTGCCATTCGAACAATTAGCAAAGAACATTGAAATAATCGGCACAGAGATTTTACCAGCGATTCGTAAGTATACAAGTAAGAAACAGGAGGAGTGACACATGAAAATAATTGGCTTATCCGGATCCGTTGTCGGTTCAAAAACACGTACAGTCATGGATGCAGTCGAAAAAGAAATCCGCGAAAGTTATCCAGAATCAGCGTTTCAGCTGATGGATTTAAAGGATTATAATCTACAGTTTAGCGATGGCCGGAACTATCTTGACTATGCAGGGGATACAGGGTATGTAACAAAACAGCTAATGGAAGCAGACGTCATCATTATAGGTACCCCTGTTTTTCAAGCTTCGATTCCGGCCAGCTTAAAGAATATTTTTGATTTGCTTCCTGCAGGTGCGTTTCGAGATAAAACAGTCAGTTTTTTCATAACCGCTGGATCTTCCAAACATTATTTAGTAGCTGACTATCAATTAAAACCAATCCTGGCTTATATGAAAGCACAGATGGTACAAACCTATGTTTATATAGAAGAAAAGAGCTTTCAGCAAAAGCGAATCGTGGATGATGATGTCTTCCTTCGTTTAGAACATCTGGTTGAAGAAACAATAGATACGTACGAAGCAGGAGAATTTATACGGGAGAAAAAAGAAGATTCGTTTGGGTTCTAAACAAAACAGATTCTCGGCCAAAGAACGTTGTTAGGTGAGTGATTCAAGGAGTTAGCTCACCTAATCTCCCGCCTAAATAAATTTGTGTTATATGCGTTTTTTGTAGTGCGGCTTTTATGGACGCTTCTTTGTGATAAAAATTACCAGAATTATTTGCGTAAGGTTATTAAAAGAATTCCTATTCTCATCAAAAATAAAGCTTCGTATGGTAAAACAGTAAGAAAAAAGTGTGCACACAAGTATGCACACTTTTTCTTACTGTTTTTTTATTTCTGTAAAATGCAATAAGTTTGCTGATACAGAGTTATCTATACACCATTTTTAAAATCACAGAATAATTGGCATGTTTTTTGCATGATTATAGAAGAAGGAAATAGGATAAGGAAAATACATAAGTGTATGTATGTTAAGAAGTGTTGGTATACATACAAAAAAGGAGGATCGTATCTATGTGCAGGAAGTAATGTAATGCACTTTTGAAAACGGTTAAAAAAATGGAGGTGATTATATTTCCTTCACCTATCTGGATTCACATCAATGGGTTTAAACACAAAGCATTAATATTTCCAGTCACAAATTGCACAGGTCATCGGAAGTAATAAAATTTGACTGTTTTAATTTATTAATCATGGGAGGGGATCAGATTGAAAAGTAAAGTAAAGCACATATCATTAGCATTGTTGATGGGAATATCGGTATTAGCTCCGTCAGGAAATGGTAACGTCGCTTTTGCTGACGACGGAAATGAAAGCAATCATAACTCAACAGATGATGTACCACAATTAACAGGAGAAGAGGCTATTCCAGAAGTTATTGATGCGATGACTGTAGAAGAAAAAGTCTCCTTGCTTATCGGTGGTAATACGGAGGCGCATACAGAGGATGGCGAAGTTGTAGGAGATTCAGGTGAAATACCAGGTTCTGCTGGGTCTACACAAGCCATTGAACGTCTTGGTATTCCATCCATAACGATGGCCGACGGACCACTGGGTGTTAGCATAGATCCAACACGAGAAGATGATGATGACACCTATTATGCCACCAAGTTCCCAGCACCATTTGTATTAGGAGCAACATGGGATGTAGATATGGTGAACCAAGTAGCCGATGCAACAAGCGATGAATTGAGCGCGTATGGCATCGATTTGCTATTAGCACCGGGTTTAAATATTCAAAGTTACTTATTAAATGCACGGAACTTCGAATATTACTCAGAGGACCCTGAACTAACAGGAGAATTGACGAAATCCTTTGTCAATGGAGTAGAAGAAAATGGTATCGGAACAACACTTAAACATTTTGCAGCTTTTAATCAACGCGAAAATAATGAAGTTGATGCTATTATCAGTCAACGCGCATTGAGAGAGATATATCTAAAGGGCTTTGAAACGACGGTAAAAGAGGAAGACCCGTGGTCTATCATGCCATCATACAACCAAATCAACGGTACATTTTCGAGTGAAAATGAAGATCTTTTGACAACCATTTTAAGAGACGAATGGGGTTTTAATGGATTTGCGGTGACGGATTGGGTAAGTGAAGGTGATACTGTAGACCAGATTAAATCAGGAACAAACTTGATTATGCCCGGTTCTGAGGAGGAAGCGCAGGAACTTATCGATGCTGTAAACAACGGAGACTTAGATGAATCGATTCTTGATCGGAATGTTGAAGATATGCTCCATATCATCGTTCAAACGCCAGCATTCCAGGAACATGAACCATCTAATGAACCGGATTTGAACGCAAACAGTGAAGTTGCTCGTCAGGCAGCGGCAGACGGCATGGTATTACTTGAAAACAGAGATGATACGTTACCATTCGCCACGGATGCCAGTGTATCTGTATTTGGTACACCACAAATTGAATCTATGTTCGGAGGAAGAGGAAGTGCCGATGTTAATGCCGAAAATGAAGTCAATATCATTGATGGCCTAAAAAATGCAGGTATCACTGTGAATGAAGATTTATCTGAGGAGTATGCCAGCTATATAGAGGAATTAAGATCACAGGAGGAATACGAAGCACAAGATGAGGGTGAGCCTTCCTTTACAATGCCTCAAATACCGGAAATGGATATAACTGAAGAAGAAGCTGCTCAAGCAGCACAGGAATCCGATGTCGGGATTGTAACTATTGCCACAGAGCATGGATATTATGAATCGGATCGAGATGAAGAAGATTTTTATTTAAATGATTCCCAAAAAGATATGGTAAATACTGTATCTGAAGCATTCCGAGCGGAAGGAAAACCAGTTGTTGCTATATTAAATACGGAAGGTCCGATTGAGACTGCAAGCTGGGAAGAGGAGGTTGATTCTATTCTGTTATCATGGCAGCCAGGACAAGAATTAGGAAATGCACTGGCTGATGTACTAACAGGTGAAGTTAACCCGTCTGGTAAATTACCGCAAACTTTCCCAGTTGATTATAGTGACCTTCCGTATGCAGATCGATACCCTGGAACAAATGATAATAGTGAGTATGGTGAATTCGTATACGAAGAAGGAATTTACGTTGGTTATCGCTATAACACCACTTTTGATATGGATCCTGCGTACGAGTTTGGATACGGTCAATCTTATACAGACTTTGAATATAGTAATATTGCTGTTGATAAGGAAAACTTTTCTGATCAGGTAACGGTTACAGCGAACGTAGAGAATACTGGAGACGTAGCTGGACGAGAAGTCGTGCAAGCGTATGTGAGTGCACCTGATGGAGAATTGGAGAAGCCAGCTTTAGAGCTAAAATCTTTTGATAAGACAGACGAACTTCAACCTGGAGAAAGTCAAACAGTACATTTTGAATTGGATGCGAAAGATATTGCCTCTTTTGACAGCAACGAATCAGCGTGGATTGTTGAAGAGGGAGATTATGAAGTTAGCATCGGAGCATCATCTGCAGATCTCAAAGGAACGGATCAGTTTCATGTGGACGAGACATTTACAGTAGAAGAAGTAACGGATGCACTAGCACCGGAAGCGGAGATAAATGAACTATCTAAAAACGAAGGCGGAGACCTGCCTGATACGGCAACCAACCACCATTTCATGATCCTAAGCGGGCTAGGTTTAATGCTTTTTGCTGGAACCACTCTATTTGTAACGATGTCTCGCCGTCGTTCGAAAGTGAAACCAGAAAAATAGAAAGGAATAATATAAAGACGTGATTTTTAGTTAATACAGAATTCGCGTCTTTATATGAAGGGCGACATAATCAGGGGTACCAACTCAAAAAACGCATGGATGCTTCCACCCATGCGTTTTTTAGCATTACATGATACTTAAATTATGCCCCTAAATGGTTTCCAATAACTTTCACAATACGTTCTGCATATGCCTGACAATCTTCTTTTGTTTTTGCTTCTACCATAACACGAACAAGCGGCTCTGTTCCGGACGGGCGCACTAAAACGCGGCCGTTCTCGCCCAATTCTTCCTCCACAGCTTGTACCTCATCTAAAACAATCGGGCTGGTCAGCGCCTCATTTTTATCAACGACCCGGACATTGACCAATGTCTGTGGAAAGATAGTCATTTCATCAGCCAGTTCAGATAAGGGCTTTCCTGATTCCCGGACAACATTCACAAGTTGTAATGCAGAGAGAAGTCCGTCGCCTGTTGTAATATAATTTAAAAAGATAATGTGACCAGATTGTTCTCCACCTAAATTATAGCCGTTTTTGCGCATTTCTTCCATAACATAACGGTCGCCAACTGCTGTTTTTTCACTTTTTAAACCTGCTTCTTCCAATGCTTTATAAAAGCCTAGATTACTCATCACCGTAGACACCACCGTGTTCTCACGCAGCATACCAATTTCACTTAAGTATTTTGCGCAGATGAACATGATTTTATCGCCGTCTACCAGCCTTCCTTTTTCATCCACTGCGATTAATCGGTCTCCGTCGCCGTCAAATGCCAGACCAACATCCACTTCTTTATCGAGCACAAACTGTTGTAGACGTTCCGGTTGTGTAGAACCAACACCGTCATTAATATTCAACCCGTTTGGAGAAGAGCCCATGGAGTGAATATCTGCTTCTAAATCCGCGAATAGATGTGTAGCCAGACTGGATGTCGCTCCATGCGCACAATCCACTGCAATACGTAAACCGTCAAAATCATTATCAATCGTATCCTTTAAGAAGGACAGATATTTTTGTCTGCCTTCAAAGTAATCACTTACGGAACCAATAGCAGCGCCAGTCGGACGAGGTAAATCATCCACTTCTTTTTCTAATAGAGTTTCGATTTCTGCTTCTTGATCATCGGTCAATTTAAAACCGTCCGATCCAAAGAATTTAATACCGTTATCTTCTACAGGATTATGAGATGCAGATATCATCACACCTGCCTGCGCACTCATTGCCTTTGTTAAATAAGCAACACCCGGGGTGGAGATAACACCAAGCCGCATCGCTTCAACACCTGTTGATAATAAACCCGCAATCAACGCACCTTCCAGCATGTATCCGGAAATACGGGTGTCTCTGCCGATTAGAACACGCGGCTTATCATTGTCTTTTGTTAAAGCATAACCGCCAAACCGGCCGAGCTTAAATGCCATTTCAGGAGTCAGCCCTTCATTCGCTACTCCTCTGACCCCGTCTGTTCCAAAAAATTTACCCATTTTTTATCTCTCTCCTTTGACCATCCAATATACAACTATTCTTCGGCTTGAGCCGGGTCCGTTATTTCAACCGTTACTTCTTCTACATTGCTTGTGGCTGTTACATTATCTGGAGCTTCAATGTCAATAGGCACATCATGTGCTCCCGCTTCCAAATCTGATAAATCCAGTGTAGCCTGAACGTCGTCTGCCGTTACATCATTTACCTCCGAGGCATCCCCTGTTATTTCTACATTCAGCTCAGGGTCTGTATAAGAAGTCTCCAGTCCATTTGCTAAACCTTCTTCCTCTAAAGATACATTTTCAAATTCATTTGTTCCTTCCACTTCAACCTCTACTTCCACTTCTTCTGCGTCAGGTGCTTGTACCTCTTCCGGTAAATCCAGCGGTACTTCCACTGTTCCGGATTCTTCAATTTCAGATAAGTCTAATGGTTCGGTACTTACTTCTGAAACATCTTCCAACACATCACTTTGAGAGAAAATCTCTACTTCCTCTTCATTTGCGGTAATAGAGTCCAGTTCTAGATCTTCTTCCAATTCTCCTGTAGTCTCTACAGAAAGCGGCACCGATTTGCTTGGATTATCTACATCAACAGAAACTTGAATACTTTCCGGTTCCATTCCGACATTTAATTCATTTCCCTGAACGTCATACACATTCACCGGAAGTTCCCGATTATCAATGGAAGAATCTACATCCTCCATATTCACATAGACCTTTACTGCGCCAATGGCTTCAATCACTTCCCTGGAGCTCGTAATGGACACTGTTTCAGGGTCAATACTGTAGTCAACGACTTCATGACCGTCTGCCATCCTATCCTGATTAATGAAATCAGGGGTTACCGTGAACTCTTGTGATGCGCGCTCTTCAATCGTGACTTCTACCGTCTTTGGTTCAATAAATGCTTCCACATCACCTGTAATGTTATGTTGTAATTCCACAACGTGCGTGCCTTCTTCTAATCCTTCTAAGTCAACAAACACATCAAAATTACGCTGAAGCAATAGTGGTGTCACATTGGCAGGCGTCCCTTCCAAGCTTATTTGCACTTCTTCTGGAACCCCGCTGACAACATACCGTTCGCGATCAATATCTATATCCACAGGGACCTGGTCCAAAACCTCTGTGGAGCTGGTGGATCTAGAGAAAGTTGCATCAGAATTTGGTGTTTCTGACACATTGACGAAAGCATAAAGGGTGACGGCAAAGGCTAAAGAAAGAATACGGACAAACCATTTACTCTTAAACCAATTATCCACGTTTACCATTCCCCCATTTCCATAATTTTTTATCAGAGGATTTTGGTACAATTGACAAGTGTGTTAGCAGCATTTCCCTTAATTTTTCTTCATTAATATCACGATGTAATTCCCCGTTTTTCGTACAGGAAATAAAACCTGTTTCTTCAGAGACAACAATTGTCAACGCATCAGTTACTTCACTTATTCCCATCGCTGCACGATGCCTCGTGCCCAGCTCCTTTGAAATAAACGGGCTCTCCGATAAAGGAAGGTAGCATGCTGCAGCAGTAATCTCTTCATTTTTTATAATCACCGCACCGTCGTGCAACGGTGTGTTCGGTGTAAATATGTTTGTCAAAAGCTGGTGCGTAAGCTTTCCATTAATCGGAATGCCTGTTTCTGCATAATCACCAATCCCTGTTTCCCTTTCAATAGAGATTAGCGCACCAATTCTTCTTTTTCCCATATAATTACAAGATGTAACAATTGCCTCAATTTCATTTTGTATAATTTCTTCTTCAGAACTGCCAGATCTGGCAAATATGTTCCCTCGTCCCAGCTGTTCCAGCGCTCTCCGCAATTCCGGCTGGAATAAAATAACAATTACGATAACTCCCCAAGAAATTACTTGGCCGGTGATAAATTGTACAGTTTGCAAGCTTAACAGCATACTTACACCCCATACAACCAATACAACCGCTATTCCCTTTAACAGCTGAATAGCTTTTGTTCCTCTGATCAGCATGATTAATTTATATAATACATACCAGACGAGAGCGATATCAACGCCAATTCGCAGCAGATTTAAAATGTCAAATCCCCCATCAAGCATGCGCACACATCCTTTACCCAATAGAATAACCTGTTTATTTTTACAACAACCGATTGTATTATTATGAACAAATTTACAGTCGGTACTTATTATATCATAAATTTAAAAAAACAGACCTGTCTGTTGTTGATTCTTTTTCGTTTTTTTCTGATGTTATATATCATAACTTTGGTAGTAACCCCTTCTTCTCCTAACGAAAAAGAGAGCACTATACAGCTCCCTTTTCTCCTGTCCTATCTATTTGAACATCTTTTTAAAATGAAATTAATCCTTTAACAAAATGCTTTATATGATACCAAACCCACTCGAACGAACGGTCAACGGTCTCCAATTCGCCATTTACGCCTCCTGCTGACGCCATCAGACCGCCGCCTTCAAGCTCTGATTCACCATCTACCAATTCGCCATTAAACAGGGTGACATTTCCATCAATTGTTCCAAGCACTAATAAATCACCGTTTTTTACATAGACATCGCCTGGAACAGTAACACCTTCTGGAACAACTACTGTATCGCCATCAACAATCAGCTCTTCTTGGGCAGAAACAACGAGTTGATCGGTTCCCTGATTAAACGTAGAAGAAAGACTGCCCACCATTAACAAGAAAAAAATCGCTGCTGCGACTAAGATTGGATGGTGTTTAAACCATCGCTTGTACTTCATAGATTTCTTCTCTGTAGGCAAATGTTTCATAACATTGTCGGTAAAACCATTGGGCGCTTCGATTCGTTCTGCACTTTGAATGAAAGTAATGGTTCGATTCAGTTCGTGAAAATGCTTCTGACATTCTTCACAATCCTCCAGATGTTTTTTAAGTAAGCTTTCATCTTCTGCGGAAATATCTCCATCTAAATAATCATGCATTATTTTTATATATTTTTCATTACAACTCACATCAAGCACGCTCCTTTACACATGTCGAAGCCTCTTTCTTAAAGCCTCTCTCCCACGATGAATTCGCGTTTTCACCGTACCAAGAGGAACATCAAGAATTTCACTAATCTCCTTTAGTGAAAATTCTTCTAAATACCGGAGCATGATAATACTTCGATATCTAGATGGAAGCTGCGAAATTTCATGGTGAATATACCGTTTCAACTCTCTGCTTTCGGCTTCTTCTCCTGGAAGACGCTCTGTACTGGCAAGCTGCGAATACATATCCAAACCATCTGTTCCCTTCACTTCCGCATCAAGGTGAAAATCCGGTTTACGCTTGCGCATACGGTCAATCGTTAAATTGGTAGCGATACGGTATAACCATGTCGAGAACTTTCTATTCTCATCAAATGAATCAATATTCACATACGCACGTATAAATGCTTCTTGTGCAATATCTTCCGCTTCGTGCTTATTACCAAGCATACGATAACAATGCCGGTATATTTTATCTTGATAAAAGGTTACTACATCTGAAAAAGCAGACTGATCCCCTTTTTTTACTTGTATAATTTGTTTCTTTATAAATTGGTCCATTTCATTACCTCCGCATGATGCGGTACTCTCTATACGAAACAACCGCTTGTAAGGTTTCACTTAAAAAAAGAATGTTTATTTTTTCTTGGGCAGGGTATATCTAATGATAAGTATACTAAAAAAGGAGTGAAATTTGTGGACAAAAAGACATTATTTACTGAAATTGAAGCATGCAGACAAGAAATGCTGGCGTTATCCGAAGAATACGGATTAGACTCCGAATCTGTTTTAACGAAAAGCGAAAAGCTGGATGCATTAATTTATGCTTATTTAAAAAAACCTTCTTAGATAGATACGTATGCCTATTTTTAAAGACATGTCCTGTATGTCTTTTTTTGTGACAAGGTTTCTCCACAATCATCTATATGTACTTTTCTCCAATTAAATATATATCTATGATAATAATATCTTATTTTTCTCCACACTTCATTAATCATTTTCATTTTTTATAAGAAACTTAAAAATATTTGAAAGATAGTAACGGTGTTTCTTTCATCTCAATTCCAAATAAAAAAACCGATTTACAATGCGACGTATTGCAAAGCGGTTCTTCATTATACTTTCTCCTATGCATCTTTTAACTTGTTTCCTTTTCTTCAATCACTATTTCTCCGCCTATAAATGGAGACAGTGTCAATGCTTTAATACCGGCTTTCTCCCAAGCATCTGCTAATTGTTCTGCTGCTTCCTTGGAAGGCATAAAAGCAATACCACAATCACCGCCTCCAGCTCCGGAAGGCTTTCCAGCACCTCCCAAGTCTTCTGCTAGACGGCATAAGACTGCTAAATCCGGGGTTTCAATATTTGTATCAGCTGCTTTTCCTACTTGATTCAAAGCTTTCCGATTTGCCTTTATCCCTTCAAACAATTGGCAGGAAGCATTATTTTCAGCACCTGTCAAAAATTGAGTGACAGCTTGTTTACTATCTTGCAGAAAGGTCTGATAGGCTGTTGCGTTATTTACTTTTAATAAACTAACCTGATTCACTAAATCTTTCGTCGATGCAGCACTGCCTGTCCAGCCCACACAAAAATAAACATTGGCAGGTAAAGTAATTGGATTGGTTTTATAATACTTCCAATCCTTCGCCACGACTTCAGAAATAGAATCCGCTTCACGGTATGCTTCTAACAGCCAATCAGCCTGAAAGGAAGAAAATTGCAACAACCCGCCATAAGTAGATGCTGCTATATCTGCGCCTGATCCATTTCCTTGTGTTATCACATGAGATAACGCAGACAAGCGAAAAATCGTATCTTTTTCAGCCAATTCAGGAGCCTGAAAACGCAATACTCCTGCTACAATAGACGTAACAATAGCTGCACTCGAGCCTAAACCATATTTCACTCCAGAAGCATCGTCTAATTCACTGCGCGTAGATACATGCATTGGGCGGACAGGCAAACCTTGTTCTTCCAAATAACGATAAGTAACCCGGAGTGCGTCCTTTACAAAAGACAACCGGGAATCATCTGATTCAATATGTATATCTGTCTCTCGCCATGACCAAGGAACCTTATGAAGGGAAAAGTCCGATAACGTCAACTGGTGACTATCCGCTTCCGATACTGTTGCATAGACAAATCGGTTAACAGCCATCACTGCCAGGTCCTGGTAAGGCTCTAATACGGCAAACTCTCCCGCTATCATTAATTTCCCCGGTACTTTGACTGTGATTGATTTGACCGCCATATTCTCCCTCCTTACATATAACTGATTCCGCTTCCTGGTTTGCTAATAATAATATCTTCAACGCCTTCTACTGCATTGAGACGTGTTTTTATTTTATCTTCATCTTCCGGAAGATACAGCACTTTTACATTTGGTCCGGCATCAATCGTAAAGAAGGCAGGAATTCCTTGTTCTCTCAAGCCCTGTACCGTCTGCATCACCCGCATCGTGTTATCTTGCCAATAAGTAAAAGGCGGATTCGCTCCTAAGGTCGTTGCATGCATTCGCAAACAGTTTGCCTCCGTAACGCTCCCCATTTTCTCAAAATCTTTATCAGCAATAGCCTGTTTTATTTCCTGCAAATCCTTTGCTGTTTGCTCCAGCCAGCCGGCATAAAAAGGAGAGGTATCTATGGTTCGACGCATCCCCTCTCTGCTTGAAACCTTTTTCACTGTTTTGGACAAAACCACTGCAGCAATGCGGATATTCCAATGAGACGCATCAGCAACTTGAATAGCATATGAATCCAAACCGTCTTCACGTTCTCCCATTTGCCATTCCACAAAACCTCCATAGATGGAGCGGGAAGCAGATCCGGAACCTTGACGGGCCAATCTTGATAATTCCCTGTCCTCCAAGGAAAGCCCGATTGCTTTGGTACTTGCCGCAGCCAATGCCGCAAGACCGGAAGCAGAGGAAGCAAACCCGGCAGCAGTAGGAACATGATTCACAGATTGAACCTGTGCATAGATTTCCTTTCCAGAAAGAGCTCGTACCTTATCTAAAAATACCGCTATCTTTGTGCGTGCATCTTCTTCTGCGCTTTGTTCATTTAAGATAAAGGAATCCTCTGTCAGGTGTTCCTGAAAATGCACTGTTGTCTCTGTGGAAAAACCATCTAATGTCACGGAAAGGTTGCTATTTGCAGGAAGAATCAATGACTCGTTCCGCTTTCCCCAGTACTTAATTAAAGCGATATTCGTATGTGCTCTTGCTGTTGCTTTCATATTTGAATCCCCTTTTCTATCTGCAATCCCTGAATCATTCTGTTATCCCATTACACGCAGCTGTAAGCAATGAAAAAACTTGTACGGAATGAAATGACCTTTTATTTCTTTAAAACAAATGGCCAGACCGCTGCTGCGCCAAACCGGCGTAATTTTTCTGCCAGTTGCTTGGAATGAACTTCATTTTGCGCAAGGGCAATGATACAGCCGCCATTTCCGCCGCCTGTTAATTTTGCCCCTAAAGCTCCTTCTTCACGGGCAAAACGGATTAATTTATTTAATCCAGCATCACTTACGCCTAATGTTTCCAATTCTTTTTGTGCTTCATTTAGCAGTTGCCCTAAAAACTGCTTACTCGCTTTTTCTAAAGCTTCTTTTGCATGATGCGTTAACTCCCCGATCCGCTCTATTTTAGAATGGATACGATGTGGAGCTGTTTTTAATAAATTTGCTACAGATTCAACCGAAGTACGAGTATCTCCAAATCTGCCGGAATCTGCCACAATAAAATGAAGGTCTTCTCCTAATTCAATGTGTTCTACAGGATTGTCCTTTTTATACCATACCGGTTTGTCCGAAGTAATGGTCAAAGTGTCCAATCCACTAGGCGCTCCGTGTGCATAGGTTTCTGCCACATTTGCTAATTTCAGCAAGTCTTCTGGCGAACATTCCCTCTCACAATAATGGAATAAAGATCGGATAACAGAAATAGCTACAGATGCACTGGATCCAAGCCCTTTCCCCGGAGGCACAGAAGAATTAATCCGTATCAGCAAATCTTTATAAGGAATCCCAAGATATTCACAAGATTTGGAAACACATTCCACAATCCCTTCCAACTCTTTCGGAGCATGCTGCAATGGACCATGATAAAAAGTACTATCCATTTTCACCGTTCCTGGAACGTACTCAATCTCCGTCTCTACACCGATCAAAGGAAATGGAATAGCAATTGCCGGCTGTCCGTGTACAACCGCATGCTCTCCAATTAAAATGACCTTACTATGAGCTATGCCGATAGCTGTTTTCTCCGATGCTGTTACTTTTTCTGCACTACTCATTTTTTATACTGTTCCACCAATTCTTCAGCTTTTCCCACACGGATTTCTTGTTGTTCTACTAATTGTTTTGCTATCACATCAATCATCTCCCCAGTTGCTCCTCCAGCTATTGCAACAGAACGTGAATGAAGAGCCATATGCCCTTTTTGAATACCATCTGTCGCCAATGCCTTGAGCGCTCCAAGATTTTGGGCAAGACCGACTGCCACAATGACTTGCGCAAGTTCCTCTGCTGATTCAATATGCATAATGGACAAAGAGAAGTCAGCCAACGGATGCACACGGGTCGCGCCTCCGACCGTTCCTACAGACATCGGCAGTTCTATTTCACCAACTAAGTTCCCTTCCTCGTCTTTTGACCATGTGGTCATAGAACCATAATGTCCGTTTCTGGCGGCATAAGCATGCGCTCCAGCCTCTACGGCTCGCCAATCATTGCCTGTCGCTATCACGACAGGATCAATTCCATTCATAATTCCTTTATTATGTGTCACAGCACGATATGGGTCTGAAGCAGCAAATTCATACGCATGAATAACACCGTCTCTTACCTCTTCTCCAGCAAATGTACCTGTCTGTAACAAATGTGGAGGTATCACGCATTTAGCTGTGGCAAGGCTGCGATCTGCATAATTCGATAAAATACGCAGATATACTTTTCCTTTTGTTATTTCTTCCACAATCGGAGCGATAGATTCTACCATCGTGTTAATCATATTTGCTCCCATTGCGTCACAGGTATCTACATAGATATGCATTACCAGCATTTTGCTATATGACGACGCATCCTCTTCATTGAGAATCCGGACATCTAAATCTTTTACACCGCCGCCCCGTCGAACAATGCTTGGGTAAGCATCATCAGCAGCTTTCATTAAAAGTTCTTTTTGATGAAGGATTTGTTGCTCTGCTTCTTGAAAATCCGGACAACCGACAACCTGAATCTGTCCAATCATCCGTCTCTCTTTCGACTCTGTTTGAAACCCGCCAGCCTCTCTGACAATCTTTGCAATATGGCTGGCAGAAGCAACGACGGACGCTTCTTCAATAGCCATCGGCACAACATATTCTTTCCCATTTACTAAAAAGTTTAATCCTAAACCAAAAGGCAGCTGATAGGTGCCAATAACATTTTCAATCATATTATCAGCTTTTCCTACTGTAAGCGCATCTGCATCAGACACATTCTGCGTTTCAGCTTCTGTTAAAGAAAAGGCTTCACGCAATAGTGCCCGTCTTTCTTCTACTGTCATATTATAAAAACCGGGTATCCTTGAAGAGGTCATGCCTAGCTCATCCTTTTTATTTATCATATCTAAAAATATACTTTTTATTACGAAGTACTAAAAGAAACTATTTTGATTATAACACGAATTCCACCGTTTTTTCATTTTGAAGATGTTTATTTCGTTACTAGAACAAATACTTGATGCGATGGTCAAGCCCTGTCTTTTTTCAGTGAAACAAATGAAAGAAACAGCATTCGTTAAAGCTTATCTATAAAACGAAACTTCATTCAGTGGGAGTTTTTGTTTTTCTCCCACTGAATGATTAGTTGAGTGATTCAGGGAGTTAGCGCCCGTTATCTCCCGTCTAAAATACATTTACTCTCTCTTTATTTGGAAGCGGAAATTTTACGGGCGGTTCTCCGTGATAAAGAAAAAAACGAGATAAGCTTATCCCGTTTTTCTGTGTGCTCTATACTTGTCATTCTTGTAATGAGCCATGAAGGATTCGAACCTTCGACCCTCTGATTAAAAGTCAGATGCTCTGCCAACTGAGCTAATGGCTCCCATTATATATCTTGCCGAGAATAAAAAAGGCATAAAAAAAAGGCTGGGCCACCAGGATTCGAACCTGGGGTGCACGGGATCAAAACCCGATGCCTTACCGCTTGGCTATGGCCCAACAAAAATCATGGTGGAGGGGGAGAGATTCGAACTCCCGAACCCTGAGGGAGCGGATTTACAGTCCGCCGCGTTTAGCCACTTCGCTACCCCTCCGTCATATTGTTAACCATATTATAAATAACTATACATAAAAAATGGTGCCGGCCAGAGGACTTGAACCCCCAACCTACTGATTACAAGTCAGTTGCTCTACCAGTTGAGCTAGGCCGGCGTGATGATGGAGGATGCAGGGCTCGAACCTGCGACCCCCTGCTTGTAAGGCAGGTGCTCTCCCAGCTGAGCTAATCCTCCAGAGCATAATATGTATGCATGTAAATGCCGCAAAAAAATGCGTGCTTTATATATTTTTTTATTAAAAATATTGGTGACCCGTACGGGATTCGAACCCGTGTTACCGCCGTGAAAGGGCGGTGTCTTAACCACTTGACCAACGGGCCATGATTGCTACTATGAGGTGTTTTTGAAAATATCTCTCGCAAACTGACGAATTTTATTATATCGAGGAACCAACCGTTTGTAAAGAGGAAAATGAAAAAAACTTTATTTTATTCCCAAAAAGATACACAAGCACCATCAGCCCCTATTTTAAGGCTTTGTTAATGATAGCATTTTATACAAATTTTCATCTTTTCAACTCGTTTCTTCTATATAAAAAGAAAAACAGGTTTTACCTTTATCACCTGGTACTAATCCGTTATAATAGAAAGTAAGTAAAATGTTGAATGGAGGAAAAGTATGACAAAGCTATTAGAAGGTAAAAATATTGTTGTAATGGGTGTCGCAAATGAAAGAAGTATTGCATGGGGGATTACCAAATCGTTACATAATGCCGGGGCTAATCTTATTTTTACAAATCGGCAGGAAAGATCCTATAATAAGTTAGTAAAACTTTTAGAGAAACATGAAATAGAACCAAAAGCGATTATCTCGTGCGATGTTGCATCAGATGAAAGTGTTAAAGAAGCTTTCCAGGAGATAAAAGAAAAAACCGGAGTCATTCATGGCTTGGTTCACTCTGTTGCTTTTGCAAAACGCGAAGATTTACAGGATGAATTTGTCACTACTTCCCGCGACGGCTTCCTGCTGGCTCAAGAAATCAGCGCTTATTCCTTAGTCACAGTAACAAATGCTGCAAAGGAATTGATGACAGAAGGCGGTGCAATTGTGACACAAACTTATATCGGGGCAGAGCAAGTCGTTCCCGGCTATAATGTCATGGGCGTTGCCAAAGCATCTCTGGAAGCAAGCGTACGCTACTTAGCTGAAGATGTAGGTAAACACGGAATCCGTGTGAATGCAGTATCAGCAGGCCCTATCCGTACACTTTCTGCAAAAGGGGTGGCTAACTTCAATGAAAAAGCACAAGTTGTTGAAGAAAAAGCTCCATTGCGCCGTAACATTGATCAAGACGATGTCGGAGATGCTACGTTATTCTTCCTGAGTGATTTAGCACGCGGAATCACTGGAGAAGTATTGCATGTCGATGCCGGTTTCAATATTATTGGTGGTTAACTCGCTTACAGACATTAAAAACTGTCTCTCTTTCAAAGGAGGGACAGTTTTTTATTGGAAAAAGAAAGGATTCATTTGTGTTTAACGTTTTATTATAACGGGAATGAATCATAATGTAGCCTTCGGAAAGGTTAAAAAATAGCTTTTGAAATAAGATGAATTGAAAAATATACAAAGGGGTGGAATAAAATGTATAATTATATACAGCATTATATTAACGGTCAGTGGGTCGATTCCACTGGAAACGAAACAATTGATGTGATTAACCCTGCAACAGAACAAAAAATCGGTGAAATCAGCTCCGGTACAGAAGAAGATCTTGATAAAGCTGTTCAAGCTGCACGAGATGCTTTTCCGGCGTTTTCACAAACAACTCAAGAAGAGCGCGCTGCATTGTTAGACCGCATTGCAGATGAATATGAAAAACGAAAAGATAAATTTATTGAAGTAATTATGGAAGAACTTGGTTCTCCAATTAATTTTACTACCAATGTGCAGTATCAAATGGGATTAAATCATTTCCGTACAGCTGCCAAGCTGGTACGTGATTTTGCATTTACCGAACAACGAGAAAATTCCTTTATCCAAAAAGATGCGATTGGTGTGGCTGGTTTAATCACACCATGGAACTTCCCGACAAATCAAGCATCCACAAAATTGGCAAGTGCGTTTGCAGCAGGAAGCACAGTCGTATTAAAACCATCTACGGAAACACCTTTTGCCGCTGTCTTACTCACCGAAGTATTTGAAGCCGCCGGCGTTCCTAAAGGAGTATTTAATTTGGTGAACGGCACAGGCTCTACCATTGGTAATGGTATCAGCAATCACCCGAATATTGATTTCGTATCCTTTACTGGTTCCGGCGGCGTAGGTACGAAAATTATGGAAAACGGCGCTCAAGATATTAAGAAAGTTTCCTTAGAACTTGGAGGTAAATCGCCAATTGTCGTATTAGATGATGCCGATGTGGATTATGCTGCTAAAACAGCAATTTCCAACATCGCCGGCAATACCGGTCAAGTATGCACTGCCGGAACACGGGCACTCGTTCCAGAATCCATGCATGATGATTTTATTCAAGCGATTAAAAACCATATTTCTGAATATCCTGTCGGTGACCCTAAAGATGAATCTACTTTCACTGGACCGCAAGTATCTGAGGATCAGTGGAAAACAGTTCAAGATTATATCCAAAAAGGCCTCGACAGCGAAGCAACCCTTGTTACGGGCGGAGCAGGTAAACCAGAAGGCTTGGAAACCGGATATTATTCTAAGCTGACTGTATTTACAAATGTAAAACCTGAAGATACGATTGCTCAAGAAGAAATTTTTGGTCCGGTTCTTTCCATTATCACGTATAAAGATTTAGATGAAGCCATCGATATTGCCAATGGCACCATTTACGGATTAGCAGGTTATGTTGTCGGCAATGATCCAGAAGCACTAACCAAAACAGCAAGGAGCCTGCGTTCAGGCAGAATCGTTGTCAATAACGAAAAAGCCGACTTCACTGCGCCATTTGGCGGTTTCGGTCAATCTGGTATTGGACGTGAGTGGGGAGACTACGGAATTGAAGAATTCTTAGAACCAAAAACTATTGTAGGATTACCTTCTTAAAGAGATTAAAACAGCACAAAATAAAAAGATGCAAAAGGATCTTTAAAATCAGCAGCTTTCTTAGCTGCTGATTTTTTTTTGAAAAATATCTTGACATCCATTCTAAAAACCTGTACATTTTAAATCGTAACGATTACGAAATTCAGAAATTATTGCTACTTCGGTTTATTTTTTTATAAAGAAAACCACAATAAAGTGAAACTACATTCGCAATGGATCTTAATTAGAAAGTATTCAAACGCACTATTAAATAACGGAGGTACATATGATGATAAAACGAATGATTATTTTTTCCGGCCTTTTCCTACTCTTTCTTGCCGGTTGTCAATCTGCTGAGGACGGCCAGGACGGGAACCAAGAGCAGCTAGAAATTTCTACAACTATTTTTGCTTTGGAAGATTTTATTTCCAAAATCGGCGGAGATTATGTTGATGTAGAAAGTATCTACCCGCCGAATGCAGATGCACATACTTACGAGCCTAGCTCCCGTGAGATGGTCGATTTAGCTAAAGAAGATTTATTTATTTATTCCGGCGTCGGCATGGAACCTTTCGCCTCTAAAGCAGAAGATATTCTGGAAAGTGAAGAAGTTGAAGTCTCCGCAATTGGCGAAGATATTCCGCTTCGAGGAGAATCAGGCCATGACCATGATGAGGAAGAGCATTACCAAGAGGAAGAAGCAGAAGATAATGGAGATATTATCATTGACGGTATAAATGACCATTATCACAGTGGCGATACAGCGAATTTAGAAGCAGAAGCAGACACGGAAGAAGATATCGCAGAATGGAATTGGTATTACCGGACTGCCGGTTCGGAGGAATGGGAACAGGATGAAGATGCAGACAATGCTTCCTTTGAAACGCAAATCAATGATACTTTAGAAGTTAAACTGGAGCTTGAAGACGCTGACGGGGAAGTCATTGCAGAATCAGGTATTGTAGAATTACTCGTTGATAATCATGACGGCGAAAGCGGTGTTGGTGATCCGCACGTGTTTCTGGACCCCGTCAGAAGCATTCAATTAGCTGAAAATATTACAAACCTTCTCATTGAAGAAATGCCGGAACACGAAGATTACTTCACGGAAAATTTTGAGGAATTACAAGGGCAATTGGAACAAGTGGATCAGGAGTTAGAACAAACCATTGAAGAAGCAGATCATCCGCAAATGATTGTCTCCCATGCTGCCTATGGTTACTGGGAAGACCGTTACGGATTAGAGCAAATAAGTATTCAGGGGCTGTCCTCCTCACAAGAGCCTTCTCAATCAGCCTTAGTAGAAATCGTTGATACTGCTCGCGAATATGACTTGAACTACGTCGTATTTGAAAGAAATATCAGCAGCAGAATCAGTGAAATTATCCAGGAAGAAATCGGTGCAGATAGTGCCGTTCTCAGTAATATGGAGACCATTACCGACGAAGATATAGAAAACGGTGAAGATTACTTCAGCCTGATGGAAAAAAATATCGAGACGTTAGAAACCGTACTAAATGATTAAAAAAAGCTTTCTTCCAGGGAGGATACCTCTGGAAGAAAGCTTTTTTTACCACCTGCATACATGTACACCAAAACAGCACGTAAACTCCCTTTCTAATTTTCAGAAACTGGATAAGCATAAGCAACAAACCGGTCCGGTGCACTACCTACAAAATGAAATGGATAGCAGGTCGTAACAACTAGCACCTCTTCCCCCATTTCCCGGATAACAGAAGTATCGTCCTCCGGCACAATTTCCGTTTCTCTTATTTCATACGTATACTCCCCGTAAGGCATCTGTACAACAAACGTATCTCCTATCTCCAGTTCACCAAAATCACGAAAAACGGTATCACGATGTCCTGATAAAAGAATCTGTTCCTCTTGTCCGGGAAATACCGAATTGGATAAATGGCCGACTCCTTTTTCTAATGAATCCGGATCCGTTCCTTCTACGATAGGCAATGTTTTTTCCAACTTGGGGATTTCCAGTGTAGCGAACGCTTCATCCTGCTCGGTGTCGAATGATTCTACGGCCTGTGCTGTATCCTGGCTGGATGCATTATCTAGTTCAGTTTCACCCTGTTTATCCATTCCTTGCTTTATTCTTTCTTCGGCCTGGATTAAAGACTGCTGTTGCGATTGTTCTTGCCCTATAATTTGATATCCGAAAACACCTAAACAAACAACCCCTATAATTATGAGAAGGATACCAATACGTTTCATGGAAGCCGCCCCCTTCTGCCGCTCATTTTTTCTATTACAATAAAATATGTAAAAGTTTTCTAATATAAAGCATTATCCTATCTTTATATTAACTATACCACAATATATGACTGATTTAAGCATTTTAACAAACTAGCTCAGATTATTCATTAATTGTTTCCATTTATCTGCTACTTTATCCTCTGCGTACTTTGCAGCTGTGTTCACTGCTTCCTGGCGGTACTGAAGCTTTTCTTCATCTGTTTTATTTAAGTAAGCAATAATGTTCTCCGCAAATTTTTCTTTGTCATCAAATGCAACAAGAAAGCCATTTGTCTCTTCCTGAATCATCTCATCAACACCGTAACGAACATGATAGCTTCCAACCGGACAGCCACATGAAAGGCTTTCTAAAACACTCATCGTAAAGCCCTCTCCTTGGCCCGCAAATAAAAATAATTCACTGGTAGCATAGATACTATCCACGTTATCTACATATCCTTTGAACTTCACATTATCCTTTAAATTTAACTGATGAACTAACTTTGTTAAATTCTTCTTTTCCTTCCCGGTTCCATAAATCTCTAATAACACATCTGGAATGCGTTTTTTTACCAAAGACACAATTTCCAATAAATGATCTAAATTTTTTTCAGAAGATAAGCGGCCGACCGAAACTAATTTATTTGTCCGAGGTGCTATTTCATCCAGATTTTCAACTGTCTGGCAAGGATGTGGAATCGTAACTAAATTATTAATACCAAATTGTTCTTCAATATCTCTTTTTTGATTATGTGTTAACACAACAATATTATCAAAGCTGTACGGACTATTCAGAACATCTTTATAATTCTTATTTAACTTCGAACGGAATTTCGTATTTGCAAAATACGTAGAATGGAATACCGAGATTGTTTTTGCATTTAATTGCTTTCTCTCTGTAAAAAGCGGGCTATACCTTTTATTACGGTCAATAATGATAACAGGCTCTTCTTCTCCGATGATTTTTTTCAAAAAATAAAGAATAAGCGCCTGTTCATCCGGAAGCACTGTATCAAATACAGCATTTTTATCACTTATAAGATAAGGACCATCCTCATATTTTATTATAACGCGCTTACCATAGACATCAAAATATTCTGTCATGAATACGGAGTTATCCTCACGTAAATATTCTGTATGAGATAATTGGCCGAACCGGTTAAACCGGTCACGAACAATTTTCTTCCCGTCATGAAAATAGTTGATATAACTTAAAAGATTATTCGGTCTCCATATCATATATTTCACAAGATTATCGTTCGAATCATACATACGGCAATACGTTATACCTTCTGACTCTTCTTCCTCATAGCTATATGTTTTTTCCTTTTTTATTTGATAAGAGGAGAGATTTTTCCCTTCTTCACTGCGTTGAAAATACTCGAATAAATTAATCATAGTTATATTTTTATCTACAACGCCGTTTTCAACATAACGTTCCCAATTTGTATGTACATTCACGTTTTTACTGAATGTCACAAATACTGGTTCAATATTCAAGTATTTCACAAATATATTTCCACGTTTCATTGCTGATTTCTCAATACCTGTAAGATGTTCTCCAATATTTGAATGTAAAAAATAAACTTTTTTCTTCTCCAAAGTTGAGCACCTTTCCTTATCTAAAATAATAACTGCAAAACGCTGTTGACTTATTCATGGAGCAAAACTTTACTTAAATTATTAAATTTCACTGTTCGTTTCCCTTCAAAAATAAATCATAATACGCACAGTATCCAGACAAATAGTGTTCTACGTCATCAATGCGTGTCCGGAAGGAATGATGCCTGATGAAAAAGCTGCCGGCTATCCTTTTCGGATTTTCAAAATACATGGCAAGCTCTGGATAGAAAAAACCATTACGCTGGTACTCTGCTCGTTTATGAATCGTTGTTTCTAATTTCGATTCATCGAAATCCAATTCCGTTAATAAGTCTTCCTGGCCATCTTTTTTCATACGATTAATCATGTGATATGCAGCCATCGTTAATTCCAAGAAAGTAGGATAAGTCGTGATTCTTTTATAAATATAGTCCAATTTATTTTGCACATTTTGCAAGCCAAATTGGTAGTATTTACGAAGTGGCTTGTATAACGTCAGCTCATTCGTACAATAGCTCAACCAGTGATCATAATGTTGCCAATGGTCATTTTCAATAAAGTATTCAAATGCATGTTCTACAGCTTGCAACCATTGGTTGTCTTGGTCTATTTTATATAAACGCATTAGTGCAAAAGCTGCTTCTCCATCATAATAAACAATCCGAAAATCCTGTTTAACCTCTAAAGAAGGGTAATGTAATACATGCACAAAGCTGCCATTCTTTTTTTGAAGTTCTAAAATACCTCTTGCTAATTTTTGAGCTACAGGAATATATTGATTGTCACAAAAGACTTCTGCATATTTTGTTAATGCAAGAATAGCTGCCGCATTGGCGCCTAATTTTATTTCCTGTTTACCTTCTTCAACACCATCAATCACATAAGCAGTATTATTGGTCTCATCAAAATATATTTTGCGCTTTATTAAATGAATTATCCCTTGTGTAATAGCTTGAGAGACTTTCTCATTTGGAATAAATTCATATGACTCTACCATGGCATAAAGTGTACTACAATGACGTAACATATTATAAAATTTTATTTCTTTATCAAAATAAGAAAAATAACCATAAACAAATTCTCCGTTAGGTTTACTTAAACTGGCTAAATATTGTTGTGCCCCGTCCACCATCATCTGAACTTCATCAGTATTCAGCGGCGTATCTCTTCTTCCATTATCATAATCCCCTTGCTTCAAAGGAAAACATTGATCATTTTCATAGAAATACCCTTTTGTCTCGAAAAGATATACTTTTTCTACTTGCTTAAAATGGACCGGACTTAATTTAGGACGATGTTTTTTTATATAATTTTGTAGATTTCTTTCTTTGATAAAACCTCTTTTTGTTTCTGAATCAATTTGAATGACTGCATTTCCGTTTAATTCCTGTTCTAAGAAAGCATGTTTAAAATCCTTATCAAAACTGACTCCTTGACGAAAATAATTTTTCCTTGTTTTTGTAATCCGCTGTATGAATTCATATATAGATACAGGTATGATATCTGTTACAATATCTATTTTTAATGATGTGAACTGCTCTTTTATTGCTCGTAAATAAGATTGTCCTTGATTGTGTATGTTTGCCCAAGCTTGAGAGAAATTTTTACTTTTTGAATTAAAAACGGTTGCGCGTTTATCTTCAAATCCTATAGACAGAAATATAGTTACAGAGGATTGATTATTTATTTGTTGGACCATATCTTTATCTTCTATTATATAACGCTTTAACTGTTCTAAACTTTCTTCAAAATCTTGGTAAGATATTTTTTCCACTGCTAACATAGGATCCTCCCGATATAAAGTAGTACTATGTACACAAAAGCAAATGTCTTTTAACATTTGCTTTTGCGCTTTAATTTTTTATTGGCCAGTATTTTTTCTTCTGGAAAATAACGTTACTCCTGCCCCAATAGCTACTGCGGCTAGACCAACAAGACCAATTGTCCAAACAGAAGTTGCAGTATCTGGAAGTGTTTCATCACTCTGCCCATTTTCTGTAACTGTTGTTTGATCATCGGAATCTATATCTCCGCCAGGTGTGGTAACAACACTATCTTCATCTTCTTTACTTTCCTCACCCTTTGGATCTTCAGGAATGGTAACTTCATTGTCATTATTAACATTTCCTGCATCATCTGCCGCTTCTATCGTCAATACATCACCTGCATTTGCAGCGTCTCCTGCAATTGAAATGACATACTCACCGGTAGCTGCGTTATAAGAAGCATCTTGCGTATTAACTGTCTCACCAGTTCTATTATTAATTAAATTCAACTCAGCAATTTCCTCATTGGTGATGAAGGATATTTCATAGCCATTTGTACTATCCCCAGAAATACTTATATCACTTAAATCAGGAGCGGCTGAATCTGCGTCGCTATCTGCGTCGGAGTCGCTGTCCGCATCGGAGTCACTGTCTGCGTCAGAATCTCCTTCGTCTGGATCCGCTGGTACTACCACAGTATTCTCATCATTTATATTTCCAGCCTCATCCGAAGCTTCAATTGTCAGCTCATCATTTTCTTCGACAGAATCTCCAGCTATTCCGAGGATATATTCTCCCGTCTCCTCATCATATGCAATTTCAACGATTTCAACTGGTTCTCCTGTTTCATTGTTAATTAATCCGATATCAGCTAATTCTTCATCGGATGTGAATGAAATCTCATAACCATCGGAGCTATTTCCATTTATATCTGCATCGCTTAATACTGGTGCTTCAGTGTCTGCGTCGGAGTCACTGTCCGCATCGGAGTCGCTGTCTGCATCAGAGTCACTATCCGCACCGGAATCGCTGTCCGCGTCTGAATCGCTGTCTGCATCGGAATCACTGTCTGCATCAGAGTCGCTATCTGCATCGGAATCGCTATCCGCATCGGAGTCGCTGTCTGCATCAGAGTCGCTATCTGCATCGGAGTCACTGTCTGCGTCAGAGTCGCTGTCTGCATCGGAATCACTATCCGCGTCGGAGTCACTATCCGCATCGGAATCGCTGTCTGCATCAGAGTCGCTATCTGCATCGGAATCGCTATCTGCATCGGAATCGCTATCCGCATCAGAGTCGCTATCTGCATCGGAATCGCTGTCTGCATCAGAGTCGCTGTCTGCATCGGAGTCACTGTCTGCGTCAGAGTCGCTATCTGCATCAGAATCGCTGTCTGCATCGGAGTCACTATCTGCATCGGAATCACTATCCGCGTCGGAGTCACTATCCGCATCGGAATCGCTGTCTGCATCAGAATCGCTATCTGCGTCAGAATCGCTATCCGCATCAGAGTCGCTGTCTGCATCGGAATCACTATCTGCATCAGAGTCGCTGTCTGCATCGGAGTCACTATCCGCATCGGAATCGCTGTCTGCATCGGAGTCACTGTCTGCGTCGGAGTCGCTATCTGCATCAGAATCGCTGTCTGCGTCGGAGTCACTATCTGCATCGGAATCGCTATCCGCGTCGGAGTCACTATCCGCATCAGAGTCGCTGTCTGCATCAGAGTCACTATCCGCATCGGAATCGCTGTCTGCATCAGAGTCACTATCCGCATCGGAATCGCTGTCTGCATCAGAGTCACTATCTGCATCGGAATCGCTGTCTGCATCAGAATCGCTATCTGCGTCAGAATCGCTATCCGCATCGGAGTCGCTGTCTGCATCAGAGTCACTATCCGCATCGGAATCGCTGTCTGCATCAGAGTCACTATCCGCATCGGAATCGCTGTCTGCATCAGAATCGCTATCTGCATCGGAATCGTCTTCTTCATCAAAGACAATCGTATCTTGACCATCTGAATCATTCAACAAGTCTACATCAATAGCAGTAGTCGCAACACCAGCGCCATTTACTGGAACTTCTCCTGATACACCAGCTGGATTTTCTACACCTACGTCCAAGTTCACTGTCATGGAACCAATAGCTTGTACACTTGCAAGATCACTGGATAAATCAATTGTTCCATCAGTAATTTGACCTATAAGTCCATTCGCTTCATCTGCTGCATCTGTAACTGCTCCCAGGGCTCCATTAACAGTCTCATTCAATCCACTTACAACTTCACCAACGCCCGGAATATTTTCAGCTTCAGGTAAAATTTCAATTTCTAAACCATTGGCAGCATCAACAACGTTTTGAAGCGTTTCAACAATTACATCTTGTACAGCTGTTTCAAGATGCTGGCCAACGCCATCTGTAAATTCGACAACGATTGTACCATCAGGGTTGATTGTATAATCCACTTGATCATTGTATTGCAGTAAATCGGCTAATGCATCATCCAAATTGTTTAGCGCATCAACTGCATTACTTAATTCATCTACTCCATTGATAGTAAGCAAATCTGCTGGAATAATACTACTTTGCAAGTCATCGACAACATCCAACACATCTGATACAGCACCTGTTAATGTTCCTGATAATGTATCTACGGCTCCGCCGACTGCAGGGAGATCATCCATTGTGATTGCTGTAAGATCAACACTTACATCAGCTGAACCTTGTTGATACATTTGACCAGCTAATTCCGGAATGCTAAATGCAACAACTCTGTCCGGATTAAGCGCTTCCGCATTAGCGACACCTGTACCATCTAAATTAAGATTTAGATTATAATCTTCACCAGATGTTGGTTCTGATAAATCCGCTGTAACATCTACATTCTCCAGTAAGCGCACTTCTGCCAAACTAGCAAACGGAGCAACATTTGAACTAGCTGCTGTACTAGCAATTTTTGGATTCGTTAATGCCTCACCAGGTGTTGATGCACTTGCAGCTGCAGGCAATGTATTAAATACTAATAATGAAGCAGCTGCTGAAGAAGCGAAGACCTTCCGCATTTTTTTCGATCGACTCACATTTTTAGCCTGCATTTTACGTTTATAATCAAAATTCTTTTTACTCAAATACTCACCCTTCCGTTGATTTCTCTACTAAAATATTGATGCAACAACAAAAATTTACAATAGCAACAGTATGATATGTATTACTTCTTCATAAACGCCTCCTTATTATTTAGCTAAATTCTAAGGTGACTGAATGAAACAAATAAATATTAAGTATATTAGCTAAAATAGAAAGTTTCAGATAAATTCCATTGATAGTAGATATAAAATAATTTACAAAGAAACAATCATCTACAAATAAATTAAATTTTTAATAGATAGGCAGAAAATAGAATCTTTTAATTATCAATATAAAAATAATAATAACTTAAATAAATTTCGAAACTATCAAATGGAAATCTGTTACTAGTAAAAGTATACTGAACTTTTCACCAGTTGAGGCAATTCTAACTAAGTCATTTATCCATGTAAACCGAGGACTTTTCTAGTTTTTGTTTGCTATTATTTTCCAATAATATTGCTATTTTTTTCTGAATTTACTATTTGTTCTTCAATCAGAAGTGTTTCAAAGCTATTTCAAAACTATTTCAAAAGTTTAACACTGGTCTTTATACCTAATAAGCAAAACATAACATTATATTTTTTTAGTAAAATGAATAATTAATCCCTTTTTAATTTTTATTATCATTTTTAAATAAGTCTAATTGCTCAACTTGTGATAAATTATGTTGTCTCAAATAACATATAACGGTCTTTTATTGCCAAAAAGTATTTTTTCATTTAACGAGTATGTTATAATAATTTCTAAAATAGAAATTCAAGAGGTGTATCATGAATACCGGTCAACGAATTATACAATTACGGTCACAAAAAAATTGGTCACAAAAAGTGTTGGCCAAACAAGTAAAGATAAATGTCAGTGTGATGAATCGAATTGAGGCTGGAGAACGTCCGATTAAAGGCGATGAATTAATTGTTATTGCGGATACACTAGGGGTCACAACAGACTACTTATTAGGCAAAGAGGCCCCCGTTTCTAAAATGCCTAAACAGAAACCAGAAAATACATATATCAAAAGTATTCAGAGAAATTTCCCAGATGCAAATGCTATGTTTCAGGATATGGCAAGTCTTTCCTCCGAGCAAATGCAGGATGTTTATGACTACCTACTTTTTAAAAAAAGCAGAAAGAGAAACATGAAATAAACGCGTTAAAATGCAGATGAAGACGTAATTAGAAATCCTATTTTCTATTCAAGAGTCAAAACTGCTGGAAAATACTACTATGACCACGAATAAAAGCACTGTACAGGAAAAATCCTTTGTACAGTGCTACCCTTAAATAAATATGATAACAAGAAACCAATACCTTTAGAGAGCAGAAATCACTTGGATGTTATGATCCACCAGCTTCTGCTCTGTATCCGAACCAATAAAATTATTCGTGATAAGTACATCTATTTGATCTGTATAAGCAAATGGTGCGCTGGATGTCGCCCCAATCTTTGAATGGTCAATGACAGCTACAATTTTGCGCGCTTTGTGAACCATATGCTTTTTTAACTCCACTTCATACAAATTAAAATCGGTCAGACCATTCTCCACTGAAAAACCATTGGCAGAAGTAAATAGAATATCAATATTCAATTTATCCAATATCTCCACACTTAGTGTGCCTTCCATTGTCGTAGATCCTTTTGTTACCACTCCACCAATTAAAATAACCGTAACATTCGGGTTGTCTTTTAATTCAATCGCTGTTTGTATACCGCTCGTTACGACAGTCAGCCGAATCATTTTTTCGTTTAGATAACGTGCTAATTCGAGAGCTGTTGAGCTAGCATCCAGCAAAATACATTGTTTTTCTTCAATAAGTTGAAAAGCCTCCTTGGCGATTAGTGACTTTTCTTCACGATTTTGCCTTTCACGCACGTAAAAACTGGTATCATAATCATCATCGCTCTGTTGATTTAACATCGCACCGCCATGAGTACGAGTTAAAAGACCTTCCCTCTCCATTTTATTTAAATCCGCGCGCAAGGTTGCTTCAGACACACCGACTTGTTCTGATAATTCCCTTACAGTCAGCCGGTATTTATCATGTAAGAGCTTCATTATCTCGTTTCTTCTTTCCATAACAAACATTTTCATCCTCTGTCATCCTCGCAAAAAATATCTATTTCTGAATAGTTCATAAACGCTTATATTGTATTATAACTTTTTATAATAAGGGGCTATTGCAGGAACATCGTATAAATCTTTTAATTCCTCATCTAATTGAAAAAGTGTAATGGAAAATCCCGCCATCTCTTGCGTTGTACAATAACTATTTGCATCCATAGCATAGATAGTTATACCCTTTTCTGCTAAAACTTCTCCTACTCTTTTATTAACTATCAATAGTTCCATCAATGTTGTCGAGCCAAGACCATTAACTAGTACACAGACTTCGCTACCTTTAGTAACTGTACTCTCTTCCAGGATTCTTTCTGCCATAATATTAACTAATTCATCTGCTGGCATCATTTTCTTTTTTTCTACACCTGGTTCACCATGTATCCCTAAACCCAGTTCTATTTCATCTTCCTCAAGAATAAAATTGGGTTCTGTTTCTCCCGGAATAGTCCCCGGTGACAGGGCAACTCCCATTGAAAAAGTATTCTCATTTGCTTTCTTTGTTACCCTTACTACTTCATCTAAAGGCATTCCTTTTTCAGCTGCAGCACCTGCGATTTTAATCACAAACATATCTCCTGCTATTCCTCTACGTTCTTCTTTTTTTTCAGCAGGAGCAGAAGCTATATCATCACTTACTCGCACTGTTTCAACTTTAATTCCTTCCATCTCTAGTAATTCAGCAGCCATGTCAAAATTCAAAACATCCCCGCTATAATTACCATAGACAAATATAACTCCTTGATCAGCATGAATTGTTTTTGCAACTTCTGTAATTGTATCCGGGGTTGGTGCAGCAAATAAATTCCCTAAGGCAACACCATCTGCTAATCCTTCTCCAATTAGCCCTAAGAACAATGGTTCATGGCCACTTCCTCCGCCTACTAGTACTCCTACTTTATCTTTTAAATTTTTACACACAATCCCTGTATGATTTTCTAGTTTTTTATAAGAGTGTTTATTTGCCATCACAAATCCATCGATTGTCTCTTGTACAGCATCACTAGGATGATTAATAACTTTTTTACTCATATACTCTCTCTCCTCTCGTAATTTAATTACATTATTTAAAGCATATTTCTATTATAATTACTATTTTATTAATAAGAGATTTGATTATCCACTCATTACATGATGATAAATATCTAAAGCCTCTTCTGGAGGTTTTTCAAGATGAATAATAGCGTTTAAACCCGCTACAACGCCAATCGGGTTACTATTCAAAGTAATTTTCCTTCCAACCGCGACTCCCTTAGCGCCTACCTGCATACAGTGATAGACATACTTGAAATAAGTTAGAATATCTTGTGTTTCTGGTCCCCCTAATACTACTACCGGTTTTTTAGCGGAACGAATAATTTCAGAATCCTCAGCGTCACCTCTTAACCTTGTTTTGATAATATCTGCTCCCAACTCTGTTCCCACTCTTGAAGCAGCTGCAATAAATTCAGTCTGATTAGATTCCGGGGTAGTAACATGATAGCTATAAGGTAACGTTTCACAAAAGTATGGGATATTCCAAGTTTCCGACTCCCTTGCAATATTCCACGCTATTTGATGTGAATTCATTTCATTCTCTGAACCAGGAAAAGTCATTGTCATTACACCGTCTGCGCCTAACTTTATTGCATCTTCAACAGATAAAAGTTGCGATGTTCTCGGAACATTATTTCCAAATATATCACTGGAAACATCTGCACGAATAATCATACCTAAATCAGTAAAGGAATCCACATACATTTTAGCCATGCCATAAGTAGTAATAACTGCATTCAAGCCATGTTCAGCTAACTCAGGGAGAAGGTTTATTGTTTTATCTATTCCATCTACTTTAAGAGAAAAATAATAAGCATCAAGCGCAAGGATAATTGTTTTTCCATTCTCTGAAAATATCCTTGATAATTTCCTTTTCTTAGACATTCCACTCTTCCTCCTTCCAGCATATCTAACCACTATATTTAATTGTAAGTATGAATACACTCTTTCAAACAAGAGAGAAAAAATGCTATTTCTACATTATTCTCCTCCAATAATATGCTTTATTTTAGTAACAATATTTTCTACAGTAAATCCATATTCTTTTATAAGCTTATCTCCATTACCCGAAGCACCGAATGTATCAATACCAATAGATAAGCCTTCATTGCCAACATAACGATCCCACCCAAATGGAGAAGCCATTTCAACAGAAATTCTGTTTTTTACTTGAGGCAATAAAACACTATCTTTATATTTTTGATCCTGCAATTCAAACCGATCCCAAGAAGGCATACTTACTACAGAAACATCTATATATTTCTCCCACAAAACTTTTTGAGCCTCTACGGCTAACTGAACTTCAGAACCAGTAGCAATAATGATGGCATCAGGAGTCTCCTTAGAAGAATCACTCACGACATAAGCACCTTTTTTCACACCTTCATAAGCATTTTCTTGTGTTCCTGGTAAAGTCGGCAAGTTTTGTCTCGATAATACTAAAGCTGTTGGTTGTTCCGTTGACTCCAGCGCAAGTCTCCATGCTGCCTGCGTTTCATTGCCATCTGCTGGTCTGATAAGAGATAATCCTGGCATTGCCCGGAAAGAAGCTAAATGTTCCACCGGTTCATGAGTCGGACCGTCTTCTCCGACTGCAATGGAATCATGCGTCCAAACATATGCCACTGGTAGTTTCATTAAAGACGACAGTCTTACTGCTGAACGCAGATAATCACTAAATACAAAGAAGGTGCCGCCAAAGACTTTTAATCCACCATGAAGCACTATTCCATTCAGTGCTGCTGCCATCGCAAATTCACGCACTCCAAACCAAATATTTTTCCCGGCATAATCAACCTTTGAAAAATCAGATACATCCTTTATCGTTGTTTTATTCGATCCGGCTAAATCCGCGCTGCCTCCAATCAAATTGGGTATATTCTTTGCTATGGCATTTAAAACTTCGCCAGATGATGCTCGTGTTGCAAGAGAAGAGCCTGTTTCATAGACAGGAAGATCATCAGTCCAATTATCTGGCAGCTCTCCCTTTATCGCCAATTGTAAACGCTCTCCTTCTTCCGGATACTTTTCTGTATAAGCTCGAAGTAGTTCGTCCCAATCAGTTTCTGCTTTAGCACCTTTTTTTGCTACTTTATTTTTAAAATCTTCATATACTTGTTCTGGAACGTGAAAATCATCATATTCCCATTGGTAATTTTCTTTCGTAAGTTGCGTTTCCTCTTCTCCAAGTGGTGCACCATGTGCAGAAGAAGATCCTGATTTATTTGGGGATCCATATCCAATCACTGTTTTCACTTCAATTAGTGTCGGCTGTTCCGTATTTTGTCTGGCAGCTTCCATTGCTTTTTTCAATGTATGTATATCGTTACCATCTTCCACACGAATAACTTCCCAACCGTAGCTTTGAAAACGTTCCTGCACATTTTCCGAAAAAGATCTGTCCAAATCACCATCCAGGGAAATATCATTGGAATCATATAAAACAATCAGTTTCCCTAGGCCGAGATGCCCAGCTAAAGAAGCTGTTTCATGAGAAATCCCTTCCATTAAATCTCCATCACCCACAAGGGTAAACGTATGATGGTCAACTATATTGAAATCAACCTTATTATACGTAGCGGCTAAGTGCGTTTCAGCTATTGCCATCCCGACAGCTGTCGCAATCCCCTGACCAAGCGGACCTGTTGTTGTTTCTACCCCATCGGTATGATGCACTTCCGGATGCCCTGGCGTTTTAGATCCCCATTGACGAAAGTTTTTCAGGTCATCTAAAGAGAGGTCATACCCAGATAAATGAAGTAAACTGTAAAGAAGCATAGAGCCGTGACCTGCAGAAAGTACAAACCGATCCCGGTTGAACCACTGGGAATTATTCGGGTTGTGCGTCATAAATTCCGTCCATAGTGTATAAGCCATCGGAGCGGCTCCCATAGGCAAACCAGGATGTCCTGAATTTGCTTTTTCAATCGCATCAATGGATAATGTACGAATGGCATCAATAGATAATTGTTCTGTTGATAAGGCTGCTGTATTTGTCATTTCAAATCACCTTTTCCATTTTTTATATAAGCTGATGGTTGCCATCTCATTAATAATATAGAGGCATATACTAGAAAATGCCTCTATATTAAAATCGATTCTGTCTATTTATTTAATTGCTCTACCCATTCTCTCATGGATTTAAAGATAATCCATACACTTGTAGCACCAGCATCCTGATTACCCAGCGCTCTATCACCTAAAGATTTTGCTCTTCCGAATTTCGCGATGTAATTCTTAGAATTTTCTACCCCCTCAGCGGCCTTTTCTTCTGCTTTTTTTAAGGCCTCTAAAAGGGTTGCAGATTCAGATGCGCTTTCCTTTAATCCATCAACAGCCGGTTCCAAAGCATCAATCATTGTTTTATCTCCTAAATTTGCTTTGCCTCGTTGCTTAATTGCTTCTAAAGAAGCACTAAAAATATCCGAAATTGTAGGTACATCCAACTCACTTTTAGGATCCAGTCCCTTTACACCACCAAGAAACATGGACCCGAAAATGACACCAGAGGCTCCTCCCATTGATTGCACCATTGACATGCCTGTTGTTTTAAAAATATCATTAATCGTTGTAAACTCTTTATCTTTTAAATTCTCTTCTACTTTTTCAAATCCCACTGACATGCCAATGCCATGGTCTCCATCACCAATCGCACTATCCACTTTTGTTAACAGCGGCTTGTTTTCTCTGATTTTTTCTCCTGCATAAAGAATCATCTCTTTTGTTTGCGAAACGTCTAATTTATTGATGCCTGTTGTTGTCATTTTAACTTCCTCCTGCCTTCATTATTTTTTATAATAAGGTGCATTTGCCGGAGCATCATAATATGTTTTTAATTCATCATCCAGTTTCAATAAGGAAATTGAAAACCCTCCCATTTCTTGCGTTGTACAATAATTATTAACATCCATATCATGCATGCGGATTCCTTTTTCCTCCAGAATTTGTGCTACTTTACGATTAACAATAAATAATTCCATCAATGTTGTTGAACCAAGTCCATTGATTAAAACACTAATTTCATCACCTGTTGTCAATTTGCTTTCATCTAGTAACTTTTCCATTAATTGATTTGTAAGCTCATCAGCCGGCATAAGTTTTGTCCGTTCCATTCCCGGCTCGCCATGGATTCCCATCCCCAGCTCTATTTCATCATCTGCTAGTGTAAACGTAGGCTCACCAGAATCAGGAATAGTCCCTGGCGATAAGGCAACCCCAATAGAGTAAGTATGTTCATTTGCTTTTTGCGCTGCCGCTGTCACTTCTTCCAAAGAAAGACCTTTCTCCGCTGCTGCTCCTGCTACTTTAATAACAAAAATATCTCCTGCAATCCCGCGACGATCTTGTTGTCTTTCAATCGGAGCGGAAACAACATCGTCTGTTACTCTAACCGTTGTCGTCTGCACATCTTCAAATTCAAGCAACTCTGCTGCCATATCAAAGTTCAGAACATCTCCCTCATAGTTCCCGTATATAAATAAAGCTCCTTTTCCAGCATCTGCTACTTTCACCACTTCTTGAATCGTGTTTGGAGTTGGTGCTGCAAAAACATTACCTATCGCTACTGCATCTGCAAGTCCATCGCCAACAACGCCAAAGAAAAGAGGTTCATGACCACTGCCACCGCCAGTAACCACAGCTACTTTATCTTTTAATTCTTTCTTAACAAGTCCGTTTACTCCGTCCAGTTTTTGGAAATCATCTTGATGTGCACGCATGATTCCTTCTAACATTTCTGCTACGACATCGCCTGGGTGATTGATGACTTTTTTCAAATGAAAAACCTCCTTTGTTATCTTTTATGTACTGTGTTGTAAATCTCTTTCCTTTAGCTTTTTAAAAGAAAGAGATCCACAAATTATAATAACTTTACAGATTTCAATATTGACACTAATTCTTTCACCTTTTCTTCACTCAATTTTCTAGTTGGTGGAAGCACATGTGTCGAAATATCTAATCCTCTTAATTTCATTGCTTCTTTAACTACATTTATAAATGGTGAGTCCAACTTATATATAGTCGGAAGTAATGCTAAGGTTCGGTGTAGTTCGATAGCTCTCTCAAAATCTTTTGCAATATATGCATTATATGTTCCTACTGACACCTCTGGAGCAAAATTCGCACTTGCACATATCGCTCCATCACCGCCTAAAGTAAGGGTATTTAATAAATGGTCATCAAAACCTGAAAATACACAGAAATCTTTATGCTTTGCTTTTACCGTAAAGATAATGTCGCGGATATGTGAAACGGATTCGACCGTTTCTTTAATCCCTACGATATTGTCATATCGGTTGGCCAATTCCAGAACAAGCTCCGGACTCAAGTCTTGCCCAGTTAAATTTGGGAAATTATATAAAAGAATTGGTAACTCAACAGCTTCAGCAATATCACCAAAATGTTTTATTAAATTTTCTTCCGTTAACTGCCAGTAATATGGATTAATAACAACAATACCATCTGCTCCAATTTTTTCTGCATGTTCACTCAATAAAATAGCTTCTTTTGTATTCGAGCTTCCAGTTCCTATAAGAACTGGCACTCTTTTATTCACGTAGTTTGTGGTAAATTCTGCAACTTTTTTTCTTTCTTCTACAGACATTTGTGTGAATTCTCCACCACTACCTAAAAAGAATAGACCGTTAACACCAGAATCTATTAAATAATCTATCACCAATGCCATTCCGTTTGTGTCTAGTTTGCCTTGATCATTTAAAATTATTGAAACAGGGGGGATAATTCCTTTGAATTCTTTAATTGTTTTCATTAAAAATCTCCTTTATTAAATAAACTTAATAATGCATTATGTTTTCATTGCAATAACAATCTTTCTAACTATTTTTTTTCCCCCTATTTATTTTTTTGAGAATTAAAGGGGCAAATAAAGTCAAGACTGTTAATATTAATAAAGTTGCTGATATCGGCCTAGTAAAGACAGTCATAAAATCACCATTAGATAGGGATAACGTTCTTCTTAAATTTGATTCCATCATTGGTCCCAATATCAAAGCTAAAACCAAAGGTGAAGCAGAGAACTCATATCTAATCATTAAGTATCCTATAATCCCTGCAATAAGCATGACATAGACATCAAATATACTATTATTCAATGCATACGAACCAACAGCACACAATGTTAAAATAATTGGGGCTAAAATAACTTTTGGAATTTCTAACACTTTTACAAATAACCTTATACCTAACAACCCTAAAACTATAATTAAAATGTTCGCTAAAAACATACCTATAAATAAGGAGTATACCAATTCCCCATTTTGTTGATACAGTTGAGGTCCAGGTTGTAATCCTTGAACCATCAAAGCTCCTAAAAGAACAGCTGTAACAGCATCTCCTGGTATGCCTAGAGTTAATAATGGAATCATTGCTCCACCAGTCGTAGCATTATTTGCAGACTCCGGTGCTGCAACTCCATTTATATTTCCTTCTTCAAATTCTTTTTTATCTTTTGCAGTCATTGAAGCTACGTTATAAGCTACAAAACACGCAATATCCCCACCAGCTCCAGGTATCATTCCTATACCAGTACCTATTCCAGCAGATTGTAAAATAGTTTGAATCACCGTCTTAAATTCTTTCCATTTCAATTTTACAACTTCCACTTTTTTTACTGATTGATTCTTTAGACTGCCTTCAAGCGAATGAAAGGCTTGAGCAGCAGCAAATACTCCAATCATTACAGGGATGAAATTTATTCCCCCAGTTAAATTATAATTTCCAAATGTAAAACGAGGATATCCATTGATAGGATCGACTCCAACAGTACTTATAATTAGTCCCACCGCTGCAACAATTAGCCCTTTTACTAAAGATTTACCTGCTACACTAGTTATAATAGCTAAGCCAAATACCGTTAAAGCAAATATCTCTTGCGCACTAAAATTTAATGCAAATCTGGCTAATTGAGGTGCTATGATTAGTAATATGATTACGCTAATTATTCCTCCTATTCCTGAGGACAGGGTAGAAACGGTCAATGCTTTATAAGCTAACCCTCTCTGAGTCAACTTGTAACCGGCAATTGCAGTTGCTGCTGAAGAAGGAGTTCCCGGTGTATTTAATAAAATTGCCGCAAGACAACCACCATATATAGAACCAAAGTAAACTCCTATAAGTAGCAAAATGCCTGGTAATGGGTCCATACCAAATGTTATCGGCAAGATTAACGCTACCCCCATTGTAGCTGTTAACCCCGGCAAAGAACCTATTGATATTCCAATTACACAACCTAAAAACAAAATTGACACAGTGCCTATATCTATGAAGTTACTAAATGATTGCATAAACAGTTCCATAATTCTAACCTCCTTTTAAAATAATAATCCTTCAGGTAGAGGCACATTCAATAATTGTTGAAATAGCAAGTAAATAAATACGATAATACCTATTGGTAAAATCAAATAATAAAATTTATTTCTTTCTTTAGAAATTACTAAAAGCATAATTAGAAATATAATTGCGCTTACATAAAAACCTAATATTGGAATCAATATTATGAAAATAGTAAAAGTAAGAATATACATTATAATTTTCACAATGTTTCCTTTTCCTTCTTCATTGTTTATAAATATACTTTTAAATAATAAAATAACTCCTAAAATTGTTAAAAAAGAAGCATATATCTTCGGCATAAAAGCTGATCCTACATCTTCTCCTGGAGTGCTCGGGAAACTGTTTGTATAAAAAAATACTAATATACCTCCTATGATGAAAATAGTACTAGCAATTATATTTGATGTTTTCATAATATCTATACCTCCTGTCCCCCTATAGTATTAGTACACATTAATATAATTATTATATGTATAATTCATAACAGTAGTTATAGAAATACTGTTATGAATTATATTTTTTTACAAGTTTAATATTATTCGTTTAAACCTGCTTCGTTAATAATTTCTTCAAATGATTCATGATCATTTTCCATATCTTCTCTAAACCCGTCTGCGTCTTTGACAGAAATGCCAAAACCATTATTAGACATAAATTCTTCGTATTCTTCTGACTCAGCTGCTTCCAAGAAAGCCTCTTGTAACTCCTCTATTACTTCATCAGGCGTATCTTTAGGTACCATTACACCTCTCCATAACCCAGTATTTACTGGCTCCACTCCCTCTTCTTCTAAAGTAGGTACATCCGGCATAGCATCTGATCTTTCATCTGACATGACTGCTAAGGTTTTTAATTCGCCGGCTTCAACTTGTTCCAAAACTTCTCCAGGACTGGCTGTTACCGCTTCAATATGTCCGCCTAAAAGAGCAGTAATCGACGGAGCCGCTCCATCAAAAGGAACAAAATCCAACTCAATGTCATTCTCTAATGCAAATGTTTCAGAAGCAAGGTGCCAAATAGCTCCAAAACCAGAACCACCTACACGAATCTCTCCAGGGTTATTTTTAGCATATTCTATAAATTCTTCAACAGTATCATAGGGAGCATCTGCCGGAACAGTAATAGCAGCAGGATCAAAATTAACTTGAGCTACAGGCTCAAAATCTTCATAAGTAACATCAGCTAAATCTAAATGAGGTAACATTGTTAATTCAATTGTTCCAAATGTTAAATTCAGACCATCTGCTGGAGCTGCAGCTCCTTCTGCCATGCCAACTGCTCCTCCTCCTCCCGGTGTATTAACAACTCCAATAGAAGCATCTAAATTTTCTGCTGCTTCAGCGGCAATAGACCTGGCTACAACGTCTGATCCGCCACCTGCAGCGTGAGGAACTATCATTTGAATTGTTTCACCAGCGAGTACATTTTCCTCCCCATTTGATGAGTCAGCCTCGCCCTCTGAATTACTACAACCAGCAATAATTAATAGAAATAATAAAAAGATTAATACTATTTTCTTCATTTTGTACCTCCTGAATATTCTTAATTTTTTATTTAATAAATTTCCACTTTAAATTATTAAACCTTTTAATTCTTTTACAACATCTCTTGGAACATGCCCTGTTACACCAGCAACTAGATTTTCAGCAGCTCTCATCGCCATACACTCTCTTGCTTCTTTTGTAGCGGAAGCCATATGGGGGGTAGTAACAACATTTTTCATTTCTAGTAATGGATTTTTTAAATCTATTGGCTCTTCTTCAAAAACATCTAATCCAGCTCCAGCTATTTCTTTATTAATTAATGCTTCTGTCAGCGCTTTTTCATTTACTACTTGTCCTCTTGAGCAATTAAAAAATAATGCATCTGTTTTCATCATTTTAAATTCTTCTTTATCAAAAAAATGAAAAGTTTGTTCTGTTAATGGAAGCATAGATAATATAAAATCAGCGTTTTCTAATAAGATGTCTTTTTCTCTATATTCTACTCCATATTCATTTTCTAGATCTAAACGACGATGTCTATTATTATAAATAACCTCCATGTTAAAACCTTTTACAGCACGCCTAACAATTTTTTCACCTATTCTACCCATTCCAAATATCCCCAATGTCGAATGATGCACATCCTTACCAAAAAAATCTTGGTTATCATTTTTCTTCCACTTTTTATTTTTTACATACCTATCAAATTCAGATAATTTTCTCGCTGTCATAATCATTATTCCGAATGTTAGATCTGCTACAGTTTCGTCAAGGACATATGGAGTATGAGTTCCAATAACCTTTCTCCTTTGCATAGCATCAATATCAAAAGTATCATATCCAGCTGATATATGACTGACAACCTTTAATTTAGGTGCTTTTGTTAGAAATTGTTCTGTAATATACGCTTTAGGGGTCATAAGTCCATCAATATCAGATATTTCTTTTGTAAACAGTTCTTCAGGGATTGGCTTTTCCTCTCTCCATATTTTGTAATCACAATGTTCACCTATATATTTTTCTACCTTTTTTGAAATGGGCTTTGTAATAAATACTTTAGGTTTCAAAATTTGTCCACTCCTCATTGTTCATCGAAGTTATAAGATTAAGAAGCTAGGCAATTGATAATATTTTAATTAAAATAATTCTGATTTTTCAGTAACGAATTATTTAAGATATTCCTACTTATTTTTTCGTTATCCAAATAATCATTAATATCTTTTCCTCTTACCTCTATAGCAATACGTAAACCTTGTTGTTTTCTCACATCAAGCTCTACTGCTTTTCTTAAAATAGAAGTTATTTTATCGATTGTTAAAAACCCCGGCTCTCCAATTGGCATATGATAATCACCATATAAATGATTTTTCTTGTCCAGAACGGCATTGGAAAAATGAATTTGATGCGTCTCATGCTTTGCTTCTTCCAAAGCTTCATGAATATCTTCTCCATTTAACGCTGCATGTGCTGTATCAAAAGCCAAACCAATATTTTTAAATTGTTTTTCTACACGGTTAATTAATCCCACTGCTTCATTTGTTGGTCCTATTATTCTTTTTTTATGAGCGTCACGATCCAGCGGCTCTACTAAAACATTCATATGATAGGCAGCTGCTTCTTCACAAATTTCACATATACTTTCGTATAAACCTTCCATGGCTTCTTCACGCAGATTATCACCCGGATCTTTTCCCGTTACAAAAGCAATGTTGGACGCTCCACACTCTGCTGCTTCATAAATGCTTTCTTTTAATTGTTTCACAGATTCCTTTCTTAACTTAGAATCAATGGAGGAAACGTCTAACCCATTTTTATCAATCAAAAAAGTTAACCATTGTGTTATCTCATATTGATTTTCTTTTGCTAAATCAGCAATCTGCTTCCGTTCAGCAGCCTGAGATACATCTCCAATTTCGAAAGAACGATAAAAATCTTCTTCTGATAATTGTTTTATAATATCTGCTGTGAATCCCGCTTTATCTTTTACCGGAAAGAAAATTTCTGGTATTAGCAAAGAAGGGATAAATCGATCAGTCATTCTGCTCACCCCCTGTTTGCAATCGATTTCATTTTTGTTTAACATTCTTCATATAATTTAAAATAACTTTACCTCTATCGTTCCGCAGCTTCGTTGGTTTTCTCTTCATTCATTACCTACCCTAGTTAACCGCTATCTTTTAGCATTTACACGATATAATGGGAAATTGATATCACCTGTTTTCATTTCATGCTGCTTTTTATGGTTGGAATAGTCTTTAACATGGACATATTTGATAACATAAAAGGTAATGTTAAGGTTGCTAAATACCTCTTTCACCTAATACTTGCTTCATTTTTTCCGGATTGTTTCGAAGCCTTCCCATCACTGCAACTTGAAAATCTACACCTTTAAATTCTGAATACTTACTACGTTTTGTTATATGCCTATTTATCAAAATCTAATTCGCAAGTTGATCTATGACAATCAAACTTAAATATTCATTTACAACCTCCCTATTCTATTAAAAATGTTTTGAAATCGGTTTCAATTTTCATAAGTTAATACTATCATTTATTTTCGATTTGTCAATATTTTTTTTCGTTTTTTTTTAATAGATATTATCTATGTTTCATTTATTAAATTTTATTATTGATTATTATTGTGAATCTCATTTTAGTTTTAGAGTAAGTATCAAAAATTATAAGTAACCTACCATGATACATAGTAATTAAACCAAATAAATAAAAATACTCGTAGTTCTTCTGTTTTATTTAGCCATATAAGTTTGTACCTAACAAAAAGCTTTCCTTTACAACCTTCATTAAAAGAAAAAACACATGACATTGCAGCACGTAGCAATGTCTACCTCTTAAGATTTCACACGATGGCTGAAACCATCTTCAATTAGATCGGAAACACACCTAAATACCATCAAACATGATTAACTGATAGTTGGCTTTACTTTTTTCTCTAAAAATGGCAAATCTACAATACAGTAATTTGTGATTTAAAATTTGGTATCATCTCCAATAGTAAAAAGAAAGATTTTACAGTAGTTTCAGAAAATAGCTATATATACTGGTTAAACCCGATAGCTATCGTCAGCATGAATTTAATTCAACATATTATAAATTTTTGAAAAATTATATTACACACTATTTGTATTATAAACTGGTTATATCAACCATTATGTGACAGAGGCGATGTATGCACAACGCAAAAAGGTGCACAAATCTTTCTACAACCTACCAGAGAAATTGTTTAATTTAATTATCGATCATATATTTTATTAAAGGCAAAACCTTTTCAACAAACAAAATCCTTCTCTTTACAAACAAGTAAGCTGTTTTAAAACTGATAACGTTCATTCATAACGAATGGTTTTAATCCTACCTTTTCTTTAACATCTTTATTTACAAGGTACTTTGGATATTGTCCATACAATAAAACATCGATTATTCCTAAAGCAGTTTTTGAACGCATTTCTTCAGCAGATTCTTCTGAATAACCTGCCATATGAGGAGTAAGTGTTACATTATCCATTGTTAAGAATGGATGGTTAGGGTCAATTGGTTCTGATTCCAAAACATCAAGACCAACACCAGCCACAGTTCCATTTTCTAAAGCTTCAATAAGTGATTTTTCATCAATAACAGGTCCTCTCGCTGTATTTACAAGATAGACACCCTTTTTCATCAATTTAAATTCTTTTGTTCCAATCATTCCTCTTGTACCTGCATTAAGTGGCGCATGTACTGAAATTACATCAGACTTCTCACATAATTCTTCTAATGATACAAGAGTTACATTACTCTCTTCAGCAATTTCTACTGATACAAAAGGATCTGATACAACAACATTCACTCCTAATGCTTGTAATTTCATCGCTAGTCTCCTAGGAATATTACCAAATCCAACTAATCCAATAGTTAACGTCTTTAACCTATAAACTGGTTTGGAAAGATTTACGTCCCAAGTACCATTCTTTACAATTTGGTTGGAAGAATTTATTTTTCGTAAAAGACTCATAATTAAAGCAAGGGAATGATCAGATACTTCATCAATTCCATAGTCAGGCACATTACCTATACAAATCCCTTTTTCCGTTGCTGCTCCTAAATCGATTGTATCTACGCCAACACCATACCGTGTAATTACTTTACAATTTGTTAATTCTCCAATAACCCTGCTAGAAATTGGTGCATAAAGATTAATAATTCCATCTGCATCGTGGCTGGCCTCAATTACCTCATCTTCTGTTTTACATTGCATTTTCACAAGTTCAATATTTTTACTATTGAGTATTTTTTCTTCATAACGTAAATCTCTATATTCATGATCTGTTATTACAACTTTCACTGTATTACCACCCTTCATATTCTTAAATTATCACTGTACCTAATGCCTTTTTTAGTATTGTTTGTTCTTAATTATCTTTCGTTTAAATAACAAGTTTCTTTTCTTCTTTATCCCTTACTTCGACAGCTACACGTAAGCCATTTTCTTGTATACTTAATTCTTTCGCTCTACGCAAAACCGAAATGATTTTTTCAATTGTTAAAAACTCAACAGCACCTATTTCCATATGCAAACCACCATATAAATTACTATTTGAATCAAGAACAACATTTGAAAAATGAACTTGATGGATAAGCAGTTTCCTTTTTTCACTAAATTAAAATATCCTCACTATTAAGTGCTGCATGAACGGTGTCAAACAGTCAAGCGGTTCAATCAAGAGATTTATTTCATACTCTTTTGCTGATTCAACAATTTCACATAAACTTTCATAAAGTCCTTCAGTTCCATAAACCCAATGTTCAACACCGGATACTTCCCCTGTTACAATCGCTATATTTTTTGTACCGATTTCTACAGATGTATATAAACTATCTTTAATTTTAATCTAGTGATAAGACACCAAGGTTATTTTCTTCAATTACCTCAGCAGCAAAACCTTTCTCCCATTTACATGGATGAAAGATTTCTGATATTAAAAAGCAAGGAAAAAATTCACACTCATGTTCCTTTTTCTCCTTTGACAATCGGATAAATATTTTTTTTTACATAATCACCAAGTTCCAAAATAACTTCACTTGTATCTTCGTGTTCCGAACCTGTTTCTTCTTCGAGCATAACCCACCCATTATAGCCACCATCTTTAAGTACATTTATACATTTTACAAAATCAATATCACCTTCCCCCGTTTTTTTCCATTCATTGTTTTTAGAAGCATCTTTAAAATGAACATGTTTAATCAAAGGTAATGCTTGTTTTATAATATCAGCGGCCTCCATTCCACCAAATTCAATATGGCCAGCATCAGGCGTATAACCCATATACCTGGGATCTAATCCATCAAAAAGAACATCATAGTCTTCTTTAAATCTCCAATAAGAAGTTACATAAGAAATAGGGTGTAGAGAAGTAATAATGCCATGATCTTCAATTGCACGTTTCCCTAACTCGTTTGCTCCCTTAATAATTTCTTTTTGTCTTTGTAGTAAATTATCTCGATTTTTTCCAACTCTAGATGGAACATTCATAATTGCACCAGGGAAATGTTTTAAATATTCGAAATAGTAATCTTCTAATTCTCTTTCTTTTGAAGAAGCTTCTCCTCCTTCAAAAGCATGTGGAATAGTTAAAGCAGCCAACTTTAGTCCTCTTTTATCGAGTTCTTCCTTAAACTTTTCAGGAGCATTTTTATATTCCCCTAATAATGAAATCTGCATGTCTAACCCCGTAAGTTCACTATTTTTAATATCATCCATAATCTGGTTCATGATGTCAGCCTCTTCATCGTAATCCAATACCCAAGTTGATCCTTGACATCCAAATTCCATTGCCATTTAAAATCCTCCCTCTATATAATACTTTATTGAAAGAACCCTATAAAAAATATAGAGTTCTTATTTTCAATTTTTCGTAATTGTCACATTAGAAATAGACTGAGAATCAAAGTTAATCCGAAACCTACTAACGAAATAATAGTGGCTAAAACCGTCCAAGATTTTAGTGTGTCTCCTACACTCATACCAAAATAACGATTTACCATCCAGAATCCCGAATCACTAACATGCGGTGCAATAACAGCACCTGAAGCAATAGTAATAACAAGTACCGCCATCATCGGGTCACTAATACTCATTGTACTTATTACTGGAGCAACTATACTAGAAGAGGTAACCATAGCAACAGTTACTGATCCAACTGCTATTCTTAACAAGGCTGCCGTTAGAAATGCAAACACAACTAGTGGCAACTGTACTTGTTCCATCGCACTTGCTAACACATCCCCCACTCCGGAAGCAACGAGCATTTCTCCGAATATTCCGCCAGCCCCTGTGATTAGAATAATAATCCCTGCAGGTTCAAGTGATTTGGTAGTAATTTGTTGAATTTCATCTTTTGAGTAGCCTCGTTTTGTACCAAAAATATAAAATGTTAATAAAGTAGTTATTGTAAGTGCAGCATAAGGATGACCGATAAATACTAAAATACCTCTTAAAACGGATCTCTCTTCTAAAATAAACGGTGCTAATGTGTTTAATAACATTAAAATTAAGGGTAATAGTATAATAGAAATAACACTGATGAAGCTAGGTAGTTCCTTTGGTTTTTCTTTTGCATCAGCCTTCTCTTCTAATTCAGCCAGTGCTGCTACCTGTTCATTCATTGCTTCTGGTACAGGTACATGAATTTTTTTCGAGATAAAGCTGCCAAACATTGGACCAGCTATAATCATTGCTGGTACACCAACTAAAATACCAAACAAGATAACCCAACCTAAGTCAGCTCCTATAATCGATGATGCAGCAATTGGCCCTGGTGTTGGTGGGATCATACCATGTGCAACAAGAAGTCCAGCCAACAATGGAACTCCAAAGTATAACAGAGATTTTTTAGTTTTATTCGCTAATGTATACAAAATTGGCATAAGAATAACTAATGCGACATCCAGAAATATTGGAATTGAAATAACCAACCCAGCTAGACCAAGTGCCCATGATGATCTTTTTTCACCAAACTTATTTATCATTGTTAACGCTAAACGCTCTGCACCACCTGACACTCTTAAAATTTCACCAAACATAGCGCCTAGTCCAATCACAATAGCAATAAATGCCACCGTTTCCCCCATACCCGTCTCAAAAGTTTCAATAATTTCATTTGGTGTCATCCCAACAGCTAGACCAACAATAAAACTTATCAATATAAGTGCCAAAAATGCTTGAAGCTTTTGCCTCATTACGAGAAACAATAGTGCGATAACCCCTAGAATGGCAACTAAAATTAACCATGTTGCCTCTCCCATATAATTCACTCCTTAACCATTACTATCCCCTTTAAAGATAACGCTTACATTTTTGAAAGAGTGAAAAATGATAAAAAGAATCTATTTTGACTCTTTATATATCACTTCTTCACTCACTCTAATCAATTAATTATTTATCTTCGTATTTGTATTTTTCATATCTTTTTTTAACCATTTAATTAATTCTTCTTCACGTTCATGTTCCTTTTGATTTATATATTCAGTTGTCCATTCATAGTAGCCTTTTCCAGTTTTCGGTCCATAATGACCATTATCCACTAATTCTTTCATAGCTGGGAAAATATCTTTTCTATCACTTAAATCTTCGAAAAGATAAGATGTAATGGAAGCATTTGTATTTAAACCTCCCATATCCATTGTCATAAATGGTCCAGTTATACCAAAGCGTCGTCCAAGACTGTATTGGATTGCAGCATCGATATCTTCCATTGAAGCAATTTCATTCTCGAGAAGGTATTGAGCTTCTCTAAAAATAGCGTACTGTAATCTATTACCAACTTGACCTAGTACATCTTTTTTAACAAGAATTGGTTTTTTGTTCATGGATTCAAGTAGTGCCAATGCACGTTCAATCGTTTCATCAGATGTTTGATTACCACGTACAACTTCAACTAATGGCATTAAATGAGCAGGAAGCCAAAAATGAGTTATAACAGTACGTTCAGGGACATTTGTTAATTTAGCAATTTCAGTTGCACTCAGACCAGATGTATTACTAGCTAATATTGTATTTTCAGAGCACATCTCATCTAATTGTTTAAAGAAGTTTTGTTTGAGCTCCAGATCTTCTGGTACTGCTTCAATTACAAATGTAGCATTAGAAACACATTCTTCTAATGAATCTGTAAATGTAATAGCATTTGTAATTTTCTCTTTTTCATTTTCATCAAAAATGTCATAACTTACTAATCCATTCAATTTAGCTTCTACCCCAGATTTAGCATGTTCAATATCTGCTTCATCCATTCCCCATACTGTCACATCAATTCCTGCCCAGGCCGCAGTTAAAGCTATAGAATGTCCCATGATTCCTGATCCAGCTATTGATAGTTGTTCATTATTAGGCATAAAGTAAACCCCCTTACATTTTTGTTTTAAACAAATTAGTTACTTAATGTTTTATTGAACAATCGGCTTCAATTTCTCCTCAACATATTTTCCAACATTAAAAATGACATTATCCGGGTCCTTCGCTGCTTCTTGAGTCTCTTCTTCAATCATTATCCAACCTTGATAACCACTATCTTTAAGTGTCTCCACAATATAAGAAAAATCAATATCTCCTGTCCCCATTTCCTTCCACTCTTTATAGTTGGAACGATCTTTAAAATGCACATGTTTGATAATAGGGAGGTTATCTTTAATAATTTTTTCCGGACTCATTCCACCAGCTTTGATATGCCCAGCATCGGGAGTATAACTCATATAAGATTTATCCAATAATTCAAACAAAACATCGTAATCCTCCTTGGTTCTGAAATAGGATGTTTCTGGAGAAGCCGGATGAAAGGATGCTTGTACACCTTTTTTGTGCGCTCTTTTTCCAACAGCATTTGCACAAGCGATAATTTGCTTTTGACGTTTCAATAAATTATCTCTATTCGGTCCAACTCGTGATGGGAGATTCATAACGGCACCCGGGAAATTGGTCAGATAATCAATATAATAATCGGCACGTTCTTTTTCTTCTTGCGTTTCTTCATCATTCGCCCAAGTAAATGGTACTGTTAAAGCTGCTAAATAAATTCCTCTTTCATTTAATGCCTGTTTTAACTTTTCAGGATCATTTTGATACCGTCCCAGCATTGCAACTTGAACATCTAATCCTTTAAAATCTGCATTACTTACTGCATCCATCACATTATCTAAATAGTCTGTTTCTTTATCGTAATCTAATTCCCAAGTTGAAGTGTGGCAACCAAATTTAATACTCATTTGCAACCTCCCTGTCTTATGAAAATAAAATTTGCAATCGGTTTCAATTTTCATAAATTAATATTATCATTTATTTTCGATTTGTCAATAATATTTTTGTTTTTTTGCAAAAATAATGTCGATTGAAATCTGTTAATGTTTTTTTATTGTCAATTATTATTGTAATTATCATTTTTATCATCAATAGGCTAATTTTGAATATCATCTAGAAAGTAACCTTTTTTATGAAAAACAATCAATTTATATACTCTAAATAAGCAATATTTGATTTTATTTATTAAAAACACATTCATTAGTTATAACGAAAATAAACAAAATAAAAACTCAAAAACCCCCTATAAAAAACAGCATCCAGTTATTCTATTGTGTTTCAAGAAAGTCCTACTCACTCTCAGCCATGCTCCACACACCATAAACCCATTACTTTCTTCAACAACTAATCAAACATGTATGAAAAACCCGTCTTGTTGAATCATAATAGGAAACCCTCGTATGAAACATAGACAAATTTTGGATGAAGTAATATAATTAATTTACCGTATTGTAAGCGTTGCCAATATTATTTGTTTTATAGACCCGAAAGAAGATCACTGGTGCTAATTTCATGCAATATCAAAATAGTACCTGTTTATTTTATCAAGTAAGATAATTTTTAATTTTTTGGGAGGAATTAGAATGTCTTTCGTTATGATTTTAGCTGCTTTTGGCGGCGGTGTCTTTGGAGCCCTTATTGGAGGGACTACTTCCTTTGTATTCACCGGATTTTTGGGGTTGGCCGGAGCAGCTACAGCCGTTGCCTCTGGAAGTACGTTAATCTTAGATTCCGTCGCCTTTGGTCCCTTTTTTGGTCCGCATGTAGCCTTCGTCGGAGGTGTGGCAGCAGCAGGATATGCAGGAAGAATCAGCAAAAAACGTTTAGAAAATGCGGAATTTCTCACCAACCCTGTCAATGCTAAAACAGTTCTTGGAGATCATTCGGATAAAGATAAGATATTTGCTGAAGATGACAGACATGTTGATGGTGCAGATGTTACCGTCCCTCTTTTCAAAACCACAGATCCAATGGTACTCCTCGTAGGCGGGGTTTTTGGTATCCTGGGAGTTTTGGTTGAATATGTATTCAGTTCCATTTGGGAAATACCCATCGACACTGTTGCTTTAACAGTTGTCACCTTCGCAATTATTACGCGTTATGTATTTGGTACTTCTGGTTTGACCGGTATATTCCCTAAAAACGAAAAACGTTTCCCTTTCACCGGTAAAATGCTGCTTTTCAATGCTATTTGGGGATTTGCATTATCTGGTTTAGTCGGTTATACAGCCATTACATTAGGTGTAGACAACATCGGATTCTCCATTAGTGCAACATCTCTTATTTTCCTCTATTTTGGACTGAAATTTCCTGTATCCCACCATGTTTCCATGGTTGCAGGGCATGCTGCGATTGCGCTTAGCAGTCCATGGCTAGCAGCGTTATTTGGCTTATTTGCTGTTATTACAGGAGAATATGTACAACGTCTATTCAATACACATGTTGATACACATGTCGATATGCCAGCAATTACAATCGCGTTTTGGAGTTTTATTATTCTGGGAGTTATCGCACCATTTATTTAAAACGAAAATATTCAGACATAACATTATTTTTTACGGGAAGGATAACCTTATCCATTGCAGGACTTTTTCATTGGAAACGAATAATGACCGGAGTAAAATTAATTATAATAATTCATTTCAATATATTAAAAGGAGATGACATTCATGGGGATTATTGACAAATTCCGATTAGATGGTAAGAAAGCTTTTGTAACAGGGGGAGCTGGCGGAATTGGGAAAGCAATCTCAACAGGATTATTGGAAGCTGGTGCTGAGGTAGCTATTGTCGATATTAATTTGGAAACAGCTCAGAACGTAGCAGAAGAACTTTCATCTATCGGCCCGAAAGTGATTGCAGTACAAGCAGATGTTACAAATGAAGAAGCCGTTAATACCATGATAGAAACAATCGTGGACGAATTTGGCCGTATCGACATCGCTTTTGCCAATGCAGGAATTACACTGAATATTCCCGCGGAAGAAATGACTTTTGATGAATGGAACAAAGTGATTAATCTCAATTTAAATGGTGTCTTCCTCACAGACCAGGCAGTTGGAAAACAAATGATAAAACAAGGTGACGGTGGAACGATTATTAACACCGGATCCATGTCCGGAAGTATTGTGAACAAACCACAACCGCAAAGTTCCTATAATGCTTCTAAGGCAGCTGTTATCCATTTAACAAAATCATTGGCGATGGAATGGGCAGATCATAATATTCGCGTCAACACAATCAGCCCGGGATATATCGGTACAGATTTACTATACAAAAATGATAAGCTGAAACCATTAATTTCGGAATGGGAAGCTGCAACACCACAAAAACGCTTAGGAAAAGCAGAAGAGCTGCAAGGCCTCGCTCTATTCCTGGCAAGTGACGCCAGCTCTTATGCTACTGGTTCAGACTTTATCATTGATGGCGGATACACAATTGTTTAATAGGACATTCAAAAGAACAACCTCTCATTCGAATAGAGGTTGTTCTTTTATCAGCTTCCTTACCACTTTAATGTTATATACGTTTTAATCCAGCCACGGTTATTGGCATCATGTTCCATTGCTTTTCGCATATCTTCGGGGGATTCTACTATAAAATGCTCCTCGGGAATCAATTTACTGAGAACCTTGCGATAATCCGGATTTTTAAATGCTTCCATCAGCTGTTCAAATTCCTTCACGGTGCTGCGAGAACTTCCTTTTACTGTGATTCCTTTTTCAAGAATGTCTCTTGTATTGATTGGAACCAAATCCTCTGTCACGCCTAATAATACCAGGTTACTTTCATTATCCAATAAATCAATGGACTGATTAATAGCAGAGGAGCTGAATTTTCCGCCGGTACATTCAAATACTGTATGGACGCCTTCCACAGCTTTAAAATCATAATCTTGAACAAGTGCAGTAGTAGCAAAATTGTCGAACTGGTTAGTTTTATCCTTTATTGCTCCGAACACAAGTAAGTTTTCCTTCTTGATACCATGTACAAAATGTAATGCTGCTGCTGTTAAATAGCCAAGCGGACCATCGCCAAATACAGCAACCTTAGGAGAATTTGCTGTTGTCAAAGTCTGTTCTGCTTGATTAATTGCATAAAGAGAAACAGAGCATAATTCTGCTAAAATAGCCACATTATCTTCTAACTCTTCTGGCACAGGCACCAGGTTTTCTCCACTAATTACTAAGTTACTTTGGCCAATTCCATCATAACCGCTCCCAAGAAATTTGCCGTTTAAACAATAGTTATCATCTCCGCCATCACGGCAATTACGACAGCACTCCTCTTTGGGTACATTATTTAAAACAAAACCAGGAATACTTGGTACAACGACCACACGATCCCCCGCTTTAAAAGAAGGGTGCTTGGATTCTATTACTGTTCCGATACCTTCATGAAACAAAGCCATTGGCAGCTTCTTTTCCAGAGCGTCTTTTCTGCGATTTCCCGTATAGTAACGAAGATCTGCGTGACAAACACTCACAATATGCGGACGAACAACCACATCGTTATCATGAACATCACGTTCCACCTCCACTGCTTCAAACGTTCCAGGAGCCGTTAAGCGGTAAACATTTGAAATTACTTTTTCGGACATTTTGCATACCTCATTCCTCTATTTTTATGCCTTTTTAAAAAATACCTTCTCTTCTCAAGTGAACAGATAATTGCGACACAATCTAGCACTAGACCAAAAACAATCGCTAAAATCATCAGGCTAAGGATCCGCAATGAAACCTTCTATCGAAATAATTGGTATATCTTTAAGCCTCTTCTTACCCTATACAATCTTCTATCTTCATAGTAAAACGTTTACAATTCCGCGTCAATTTTTTGTTTTTATTTACAATCGTTTGCATTCATTTGCTAGCATTTGTATTATTTATAAAGTATAATTCAATAAAGAGAACGCTTACATCTAAAGGAGGATATTCTTATGCCTTATTCCATTGGTGTTGATTTTGGAACTGGTTCCGGAAGAGTAATGATTGTTGATACAGATAACGGTGATATCGCAGCTATGAGTGTGATAGACTTCCGTTCGGGAACGATAGAAGAAAATTTAAATGGACAACCTCTTCCCTCCTCGTTCGCTTTACAAGATGCTACAGATTATATGGATGTTCTTAAGCGCGGCGTACCTGAAGTTTTAAAACAAGCTGATATACAGCCAGATGACATTATTGGTTTAGGAATCGATTTTACTGCTTCCACAGTTGTATTTGCAGATAAAAATTTTACACCACTAAATGTCAAAGAAGAAAATAAAGATAACCCGCATGCTTATACAAAACTTTGGAAGCATCATGGCGCAGAGGAAGAAGCACAATATATGTTTCAAACTGCGGTAAAGAATCAAAACCGCTGGCTTGGTTATTACGGTTTTAATATTAGCAGCGAGTGGCTTATTCCAAAGCTTTTGGAAGTGAAAAACCATGCTCCTGACGTACTGGAACAAACGGCGTATGTAATGGAAGCCGGTGATTGGGTTATTTCCAATCTTATCAATGAAAATGTCCGCAGTAATTGCGGTCGCGGATTTAAAACATTTTGGAATGAAGAAGAAGGGTTCTTTTATGATTTTTATGAAAAATTGGATGCTGAACTACCAAATATCGTCCAGGAAAAATTGGAAGGGCGCCTGGTTAAAATTGGCGAACAGGCCGGCAAGTTAACAGAGGAATGCAGCCGGATGCTCGGTTTACCGGAAAACCTTCCCGTAGCACCTGCTATCATTGACGCACATTCCGGCGTATTGGGGATTGGATCCAAGAAAAAAAATCAATTAACGCTGGTTATGGGAACAAGCACATGTCATATTATGCTTCATGAAGAACATGTGAAAATTCCCGGCATATCCGGAAGTGTCAAAGATGCTATTATCCCTGGTCTATATGCATATGAGGCCGGCCAATCCGCTGTGGGTGATTTATTTGGATATGCAGTACAACAAACTCCTGCAGAATACACTGAGGAAGCAGAAGAGCGCGGCATTAGTATCTATCAATTATTGGAAGAGAAAGCAAGCCAAAAAGCAGTTGGAGAATCCGGACTTGTTGCATTAGATTGGCATAACGGAAACCGTTCTGTACTAAGCGATAGTAACTTGAGTGGATTGTTAATCGGTTTGACGCTCCACACCAAAGCAGAAGATATTTATCGAGCATATATGGAAGCTACCGCCTTTGGTACAAAAATCATCATGGCATCTTACGAGGACTGGGGGATGGAAGTAAATGATGTATTTGCTTCAGGAGGCTTACCGCAAAAATCTGATTTGCTCATGCAAATCTATGCAGACGTCCTGAACCGTCCTATTACCGTATCAGCAAGTGACTATGCTTCTGGTGTCGGCGCGGCTATTTTAGGAGCTGTGGCAGGGAATGCACATGAAGACATGGATGCAACGATTTCAAAAATGAAACAGCCGTTTCTGAAAACAGTGGAACCCATTCCGGAGAATGTTGAAAAATACGAAAAGCTATTCCAAATTTATAATAAGCTGCATGATGAATTCGGATTTAAACATTCCTACCATGTTATGAAAGACTTAAAAGAAATCCAGGAAGAAGAGGAACAAAAAAAAGTATAAACAACTCTTTCTAACGCAATGTTTTCCTTCCCTAAAAAGCCCCGCTTTCTTTTTAAACAGAAAACGGGGCTTGTCTTTATCCTTCTTATTTCACCGTATTACCGCCATCCATTACGATATTCTCACCAGTAATTAGGTTTGCAGCATCACTTGCCAAGAATAAAGCCATTCCTGCAACTTCTTCCGGATAACCGAATCGGCCAAGCGGAATTTCGCGTTTTGCTTTTTCTCCGACTTCACCTGCCCAAGCTTTCTTCCCGAGTTCTGTTAAAACAACGGTTGGTGAAATGGCATTTACTTTAATATCAAATTGCGCCCACTCTACAGCCAGCACTTTTGTCATGTTAACAACAGCCGCTTTACTTGCGCCGTAAGCAACATGGTTATCAAGTGCAATAATCGCTCCTTGAGAAGCCATATTAATGATTTTTCCGCCGTGACCTTGTTCAATCAACTGCCTGCCGACGAGTTGAGACATTTTAAATGTACCTGTTAAGTTTAAATCCATTGTTTTTTGCCAATAGTCATCCGAAAGGTTCTCTGCATCATCCAATAACGCTACGCCTGCACAGTTTACCAGAATATCCACTTTGCCAAAATGCTCTACCGTTTGGTTAACAGCTCCTTGAATGCTATCGCCATCCGTGATATCTACTTTGACACCGATTGCGTTCTCTGCACTGACTTCTTTCGCTGCGTCCGAAACATCATCTTTCACATCAAAAAGCGCCACTTTTGCCTCTTTTTCAACGTAGAACTCTGCAATGGCCCTTCCAATTCCACTTGCCCCGCCTGTGATAATAGCTACTTTGTCAGTAATTTTGAAATCCTTGTCATAACCTTCGAAACTCATTTACAACGACTCCTTTTATGTTTTATATATAAAATATCTTTTATATAACGCTTACACACTTAGTATACCCTCTTAATAAAGCAACAAACATTTTCATTTATTATTTTATTTATTCATTTTATGGTACAATACAGTGTATAACTATGATAAATTAGGGGTAGAAAAAGCTTATTTACGAGGATGACGGATAATGAAAATGTTTGTAACGGAAAGAAGAAACAAAATAATGGAACTTTTGCATGAGAAGCAACGCTTGACTGTGAAAGAATTGTCAACGCAAATCGGCGTGTCGGAAGCAACCTTGCGTACGGATTTAAATAAAATGGAGCAAAATGGTCTTTTGACGCGTACGCATGGCGGTGCAATGTTAAATCAGCAAAGCCCTGTTGATCATGATACGAGTTTCTCTGTACGGGAGAAACAAAACCGGGCAGAAAAATCGCTGATTGCCAAAGAAGCGTTTCATTTTATTGAGGAAAAACAATGCATTTTACTCGATGCCAGTTCCACCGCTTTAGAATTAGCGCGTTACCTTAATGAAAAAATGATTCGGCTGACAGTTGTAACAAGCGGGATTCAAACTGCTTTGGAATTAAAAGATAATCCGAATGTCACCGTAATTCTGATCGGCGGTGTAGTGACACAAGGGTCGTCAACCATTGAAGGCACACTCGGAATCGAGTTATTAGAAAAGCTTCATATTGATATTCTTTTCACATCGGCCAGTGGATTCTCCGTAGAAAATGGTCTGACCGATTTTAATCTATATGAAGTTGAATTAAAAAAACGGATGGTTCACAAGGCACAGAAAATAATCGCTGTCATTGACCATTCTAAACTTGGTGTGACATCGAGTGCCCCATTTGCAACAACCAATCAAGTCGACGTGCTTATTACAAATAGTACGATTGATTCCGATACAGAGCAAATACTTAACAGCCATCACATCCAAGCAATCTCTGCTTCTTAATCCTTTCTTTTTCAGAAGGGAATTATTTTTTCAGATACTTAAAAGCACTGTATGGTAAAAACATACAGTGCTTTTTATTCACGTAAAAAGCCTTAGCACGAGCTTTTTGCTGCGTCTTTGAAGTTTTGATCCAGGAACTGGCTTTCTTTATCTACAATTTGGTCTACTTTGCGTTGAGATCCGCCGGACCATTCGACATTCAGATAGGCTTCCACTACTTTTTTAGCTGCTTCCGGACCGATAACTTGCGCGCCAAGCGTAATGATTTGCGCATTATTACTTAACTGCGCGCGTTCTGCAGAGTACGTATCATGCGTGGTTGCAGCGCGAATGCCCGGATATTTGTTAGCCGCAATAGCTACACCGAGTCCTGTTCCGCAAATAAGAACACCACGGTCTACCTTATCCTCACTAACTGCTTCCGCTACTTCAAAAGCTACACCAGGATAATCAACCGCATCGCTGGAATGAGCTCCAAAATCTACTGTCTCATGATCTGTGGATTCTTCAATAAATTTCTTTAGCGTTTCTTTTAAGCCATATCCATGATGGTCTCCGCCAATACCAATTTTCATGATACAAACGCCTCCTCTTTATTTTATCTATTTTTATTATAACGCTTATTTTTTCTTTTATCAACTTTTGTTTTCATTTTCAATCAAAGTAACAATAAACGAAAACCTTTCCTTTGATATTTTACCAAATGAAAGGTTCTTTCATTGTTTTCGTATTATTTAAACACACGAGCAGCTTCGACAGCTTTTTGCCAGCCGCTATAAAGCTTATCACTTTCTGCTTTATCCATTTCCGCTCTGAATGTTTTTTCATTTTGCCATTGTTTCGCGATTTCATCCCGATCTTTCCAATAACCTACTGCCAAGCCCGCAAGATAAGCAGAACCGAGTGCTGTTGTTTCTTGTACAACAGGACGTTCAACCGGAACGTTTAGAATATCACTCTGGAATTGCATTAAGAAGTTATTCTTTACAGCTCCTCCATCCACCCGTAATGCTTTCAAATCAATTTCCGAATCTGAAATCATTGCATCGAGCACATCTTTGGACTGATAAGCAAGAGACTCTAATGTCGCACGGATAAAATGCTCTTTGCTGGTACCGCGCGTTAAACCAAACACCGCGCCTCGTGCATCACTATCCCAATATGGAGTCCCCAGCCCCACAAAAGCAGGCACCATATAGACACCATCCGTGGAATCCACTTTTTTAGCAAAGTCCTCACTTGCCGGAGCGTTTTCTATAATTTTCAAACCATCACGCAGCCATTGAATGGCAGAACCGGCAACGAAAATACTTCCTTCCAATGCATATTCTACTTTGCCATCAATTCCCCAAGCCAATGTTGTTAACAGACCGTTTTTCGATGCGACACCTTTTTCTCCTGTGTTCATTAACATAAAACAGCCTGTACCATACGTATTTTTCGCCATCCCTCTTTCAAAACACGCCTGACCAAATAACGCAGCCTGTTGATCGCCCGCAATTCCTGCAATCGGCACTTCTTCTCCAAAGAAATGATAATCCACGGTATGTGCATACACTTCAGAGGATTGCTTCACCTCTGGAAGCATGCTTTTTGGTATGCCTAAAATATCTAACAGTTCATTATCCCATTTTAAATCATAGATATTGAACATGAGGGTACGGGATGCGTTCGAGTAATCTGTAATATGCGTTTTGCCGCCTGACAGCCTATACACCAGCCATGTATCAACCGTCCCGAATAGCAAGTCTCCGTTATCCGCCTTTTCCCTTGCACCTTCTACGTTATCAAGAATCCATTTCACTTTTGTGCCAGCGAAATAAGGGTCTAGTAATAAACCTGTCTTCTCTCTGAATAAATCATTATATCCCGCTTCTCTCAATTCTTTACAAATTCCTTCTGTTTGGCGGGATTGCCAGACAACCGCTTTATAAATGGGTTTGCCGGTATTTTTATCCCAAACAATCGCCGTTTCCCGCTGGTTGGTGATACCAATCCCCTCTACTTGATCTGGTTCAATATCCGCTTTTCGCAATACTTCCGCAATACAGGCTAATACAGATGTCCAAATTTCATTCGCATCGTGCTCTACCCAACCCGGATGCGGGAAGAATTGTTCGAATTCTTTTTGAGCAACTTCTACAATCGTGCCATCATGATCGAATAAAACCGCCCGTGAACTGGTCGTACCCTGGTCAATGGATAGAATATACTTCTTACTCATTTTGAAACATCTCCTTCTATATATTTCCTCCGCCTATCCTTGAAAGATATGGAGTGATTAACCTTTTCGCTTTACTTGTTTTACCGTCTCAAGAATTTGCTTATAATTTGCGGGGTCATGGCCAAACCGCCCAATAAATACCCCATCCACATCGTCATGGGAAATAATCTCATGAACATTATCTTTGCTCACAGAACCGCCGTAGATAATACGGACAGCCTCTGCTGGTTCTGTCGTGTATGCTTCTTGGACAATTTCCCGGATAATTTCATGCGTTTCATGCACATAGACCGCTTCGGCTGCTTCTGCTTTACCGATTGCCCAAACCGGCTCATAAGCTAAGATAACTTTTGGAATCAGTACTTTGTCCACATCCCCAAAGGATGTAAGAATTTGTTCCTTTAATACGTCTTTCCGTTCTTCTTTATTATCCAGACGCTCTTCTTCGCCGACACATAAAACAGGCGTTAATCCCTTTTCCAGGGTAAGTTTTGTTTTCAAATGAATCATATCCAATGTTTCATGGAAAATATGCTGTCGTTCGGCATGTCCAATTTCCACATGTGTCCCGCCCATATCAATAATTGACTCAATCGATACCTCTCCGGTATAAGCGCCATTTTCATAAGGTGAAATATTTTGCGCGCCAAAGGCAATGTCAGACCCTTTTAATGCTTGTGCTACAGGATACACCACACCTAAAGAAGGAAAGACAAATTTTTCTACTGCTTGTTCATTTGTTGCGACTTCTGCGAGCGCCTTCACTAATTCTGTAGCTTTATCTACTGTATTGACATACGTTTTATAGCTTATTCCAACAACCGGCTGTCTCATGCAGATGCCACCTTTTTCAATTGTTTTAAAAATACTTCCATCATCATCCATGCTGATTCCGCACCTGGATCCTTATGTCCGATAGCGCGTTCGCCCAAGCGCATAGCACGTCCTTTATTAGCTACAAGCGGTACGGTTGAGTCTGCACCTTCTTGCATCGCTTCCACAAACATAGTAAATTTCTCAACTGGATCTTCCGGGGTATCCTGCTTGAGCACGTCCACTCCTCGCTGAAAAGCATCAATCATTGTTTTATCACCAATTTCTGCTTTCCCTCTATGCTGAATCGCTTCGACACCATTAATAAGCATGCCGCAGAATTCATCAAAGGTAACTTCCTCTTTCCCGGTTACATCTTTACCAGCCTTCATAAAGAAGCTGCCGTAAAGCGGACCGGAAGAGCCACCAACTTTCCCCAAAAGAATCATGCCGACTTTTTTAAAAAGGCTTGAAATATCTTCCGCTTCTTCTTTAATCGTATCCAGCTGCTTCGTAACTTCACGAAAACCGATTGTTAAATTAATCCCATGATCGCCGTCTCCAATTTCGGAATCCAGCTTTTGCAGATGCTCCGATTGTTCATCTACAAACGGGAGCATCTCCCGGAATACATTTACAAAATATGCTCTATCCAGTACAAGTGTTGCCATTGATTTCCCCTCCATTATATTCCTGCATATACAAACGTATACCAATTGATGTTTTGTTAGAATTTAATATTTGGAATATCGGTTGGATAATCCAATAGTTCCTTTAATTCTTCGTCCAGTTTGACAAGTGTGACAGACATCCCTACCATGTCCATGGATGTGGCATAGTTTCCAACCAGGTTTTGATAAATGGTAATTCCTTTTTCGCTTAACACCTGTTCGACACGGCGGTATACAATATACTGATCCATCAACGGCAAGCCGCCAAGACCATTAACAAGGACATACGCTTCATCGCCGTTTTCTAAACTGTGATCATCTAAAATATAGCCTAAAATCTCATCTACCACTTCATCTGCAGATCGAATCTTATCTCTTCTTATTCCGGGTTCGCCATGGATTCCCATACCGATTTCCATATCGCCATCATCCATTGCAAAAATGTTTTTACCTGTCGCAGGTAACGTACTGGAAGACAACGCGACACCCATGGAACGGGTTGCCAGATTCGCTTTTTCCGCAGCAGCCTTTACTTCTGGAAGTTCTAAACCTTTTGCAGCCGCTGCAGCAGCCGCTTTAAATACAAAAATATCTCCAGCTACACCACGACGATTTTCAATATTTTTTGCAGAGTACACATCATCAGTTACGATGACGGTTTCTACTTGAATATCATCATCAGCAGCCATTTCTGCACCCATATCAAAGTTCATCACATCGCCCTCATAGTTTCCATACATATAAAGGCAGCCTTTCCCGGTATCTACAGCTTTCACAGCATTATAGCAAGGCTCCGGAGAAGGAGATGTATTGACATTGCCCACAACCGAAGCATCCGCAAAATTTTCACCTACGTAGTTAATGAAAAGCGGCTCATGCCCTGATCCGCCGCCAATGATAATTCCTACTTTGCTTTGGTTACCGCGCTTCTTGCTGACAATCACGCGTTTATCGTGTTCCAATAGTTCGACATACTCCTTGTTTGCTTCAGCAAAACCCTCCAGGAGTTCTTCCACAACATCATAACCATCATTGACTAAACGTTTCATTTTATTTCCTCCCATTCCAGCTGGTTATTCCCATTAAGTTATTCTTATTTTTTGAAAGCCCTTTCAATTGGAAAATGAAAAGTGCAGCCATTACAGCTTAGACACTTCTTCAAGAATCACATCCACATCACTCGTAATGGTCGACTGTACAGAAGCAACAAACGCGCCTTCAACCAGAGGACCCTCTACAATTTTACATTTCGGCTGGACATCCTCATCCAACAAATCGATTGCCGTCTCTGCACTCATCAATGCACTTCCCATATCATAAAAAACCAAGATATTTTCACAATCCTGCAGTTCTTCTATTTCACTCATGATGATGGTAGCACTTGTTCCCAGGCGCCCGTCATCTGTTCCACCAGCAGCACGGATATTTACCTGCTCCCCATTCATTTCAATGATAAGATCCTTCAATCCTTCTGTTATTTTTTGACTGTGTGATACCAAAACAATACCAACGGATGATTGAACGCTGTTTGCCATCATCATTTCTCCTTTATCAAAGTACTGATTATCTGTTTTCTTTAACTGTTACAAACATTTTAGATGTATGTTAATTATCTATCCATTTGAACAGTTATTTGATAATTATATCATATCATTTTATTTCGAAATCTGCACATATATTGTTATTTGTTTTTATTTCAATTCGTTTTTTCAAAAATATACGTGTGTTTTCTCATTTCCATTATTCTGATAAATGGACGATTACCATTCATGTTACTATTTTACTTTTTCATCACGAAGATACGTTGCAATATCTGCTAATAAATCATCACAATTGTCTGCATGAACACGCAGCTTCAGCGGTTCTGTTAAATCCAGGCTATATATCCCCATAATGGATTTCGCACTCAAAATATACGTGTCTGATACAATCTCTGCCTTGTAATCAAAGCGAGATACGATTTCCACAAAATCCTTTACATCATTAATCTTTTCTAAACTCACATAACGCTCAACCATCAAACTCCTCCTTTATATGTCTGGTTGCATTTCCTTCTATAATCATTCTGAAGACAACTGCTATAGTGTATGTTTATCCTTGTGTCAGGATGTTTCTACCATTCTATCATAACTTGGGAATAATTATCTTTATTTTCTCATTCATTTGATACTTTGTAAACTTTTCAAAGCTTTGGGGGGGCCATGTTGTTTGATTCCATTCTGCTATTCAAAAGTGCTCCTATACCAGAATTTGCTTTTGAAAATTAAGAATATTTAGGTGTATGAGTAACATTCTTCCTTTATGCTTCAAATAGTAATAATAAGCATCTAAATCTATATTCATTCTGCATTTCGAGCTTTTGGATAACAGCACTTATTCACAGGCTTGATTTTTACTTCCATTCCATTATACTGCATAAATGGTAATGCACTTTGATTCGATATGGCTTATACCCTTCAAAAAGCGCACAGTTCCCCCCTCCCCACTTAGCAGGTTTTTATTTCCAATATTTAACCGGGGTTTTATTATTCTAACTGATGAACTTTTTGAAGCATTTTCATCCAAATAGAAAAACGAGTAAACTTGTTGTCTATTTTTAATTTCCATCGACGTGCATGCGTCGTTAAAACAGCTGGTATCTCAAAAAATACTCTTCTGAATCTGGAAACCGTAAACTTGGAATAGACGGACGGACAAACCTCTTGAGTAAATAAAAGATAGACATTATAAGCCATCATTTTCAGCCATAAATCGGCAGCATTGGCATAAAACGCATCCCCAGAAACCTGATTGGATCCAAAGCCCGTTTTAGATTCTTTGATGTAATTTTCCATACAGGCGCGATGGTTATAAAAGCGCCAAATCTCATCTCCAGCATCTTCCATATTCGTGACAAGTGCCTGATACTCCCAAAGAAAT
>NZ_JBHTKK010000016.1:0-96751 GCF_042675985.1 Oceanobacillus locisalsi | reverse complement strand
ACAAAAGATAAAACAATTTATCAGTTACTACAATGAACATTTGGCTAAACCATTCCGTTGGACGAAGGAAGCTAAAACCTTACAAATTTAATGTGGGGTATTTACTTCAGCCGCGTGGCACTAGTACAACTGTCACAATACTTGGTAATAAATTTCCGATACGAATTTTGGTGATATTTAATAAATTCAAGCCAATCGCCAAAATAAGCAGTCCACCGACTGCTGTTAATTCGACAATTAATCCATCTAAAAACGCATCCGGCACCCACCGATTAATTTGTGTCGCCAGCAATGCAATCGTTCCCTGATATAGAAAAACAGGAGCTGCTGATAAAATAACGCCAATCCCCAAAGTAGTTGTTAATACAAGCGCAGTGAAACCGTCAATGATTCCTTTGGTAATCAATACCCCATGATCGCCACGTATGCCGCTGTCTAAAGCCCCAATAATAGCCAGTGCACCGACACAAAATATCAGCGAGGCTGTGACAAATCCTTGTGAAATACTTGTATTATTATTACTGACTGCAAAACGAGTTCCTATCCATTCACCAAATCGGTTTAACCCTTCTTCTATTTTCAGGCCTTCTCCAATAATAGCACCAGATAATAAACTCAATAACACAATAATAATCTGTTCTGTCTGTAATGCCATCTGCAAACCAATTAAAACAATGGCCAGTCCGATTCCGTTCATGACGGTCTCTTTAAATCGTTCCGGGATTTTTGTAAAAAATAAACCAATAATACTTCCGATGATAATAAACACGACATTTACAATTGTTCCAAATAAAGCCACTTCCTGCCCTCCTGCTGCTAAGAGGTTTGAATAAGGAGAATTATCTTACCCATTCATTTGTAAAACTACGATAAAACGAAGCTTTACCATATCCTCTTAACGAAATGTTCCACGTGAAACATTTCTATTTAAGTATGATGTACGTATACATTTTAACGCATTGTTTCCTATGATAGACCGCCACTTATTCCAAGGTTAACAACCTTCTATAAATAACGAGTTAAAAAGCATTATAATCAAATTTCACTTTATTTGCAATTCATTTTCATCAATCCTCATCTATAATACAATATTGTGGTCATAGCGCAAGCTTATACTTCCTCTATTACCGTCTTATATGACTGTGAATCTTTCATATAGCCATGCCCTCCCCTTTTTATTTTCAATCTGCAATCTTTCTCCTTTATTTTCGGGCCCATTATAAACACACATATATATGTTTGAAAAATGTCTTGATTCAGACATTGAAAATCAAAAGTTTCAGTTATACAATGAAAGTGTATAGTATTGTAAGCGATTTCAATAGGGGGTGATAGATTTCTATGCAACATTTTGATGTCATTGTTATCGGGTCAGGTCCCGGGGGTTATGTTGCTGCAATCAGAGCTGCACAGCTCGGTATGAAAACAGCAATTGTTGAAAAATCCAGCATTGGAGGTGTTTGTCTGAACACTGGTTGTATCCCCTCCAAAACCTTACTGAAACACAGCAAGATGGTACACACTATCAACCAAGCAAAAGAATGGGGAATTTCTACCGGTGCATTACAAGTCGATTATGCCAAACTGACAGATCGGAAATCAGAAGTCGTTCAAACATTAACAGACGGTGTAAGCTATTTGTTGAAAAAGAATGCTATTACAATTTTCCAAGGAGAAGCTGCAATAGACAAGGAACGTAGAGTAACAATCGGAAATGAAAAAATCAAAGGAAACAATGTTTTACTTGCGACCGGAAGCAAACCTTTTGTCCCGCCTATTAATGGATTAGATGAAGTAGACTACGAAACAACGGATTCTTTCTTTGATTTGAAAACACAGCCTAACAAACTGGCAGTAATCGGCGGCGGTGTCATTGCTTCAGAAATTGCTTCTGCAATGGCTCAGCTGGGAACAGATGTAACCATCATTGAAATTGCACAAGATGTATTACTGACGGAAGAAGAAGATGTACGTTCGGCTTTAAAAAATCAACTGGAAAACCAAGGTGTCCAAATCGTTACTAAAGCAGCAATCAAAGAAGTAACACAGAGTAAAGTTATCCTTGCAGAGCAAGAAATAGCCTTTGATTCGCTCCTGGTGGCTGCAGGCAGAAAACCGAATTTGCAAATTGCTGAAAACCTGCAGCTGCAATTGAATCAAAATCAGTTTGTGCAAGTCCATTCATCCTATGAAACAAGTGTAGCAAATATTTATGCAGTCGGAGATCTTATTGGCGGATATCAATTAGCCCATGCAGCCAGTGCAGAAGGGATTGCAGCGGTACATGCCATGGCCGGAGAGAATATTAAGCTGGACCAGCATGCCATACCACGCTGTATTTATACCCACTTGGAAGCTGCTTCATTTGGGCTTACGGAACAAGAAGCTGCTGATGCCGGCTATGAAACGGCAGTAACAACATCTTCTTTTAACGGAAACAGTAAAGCTGTCGTGGATGGAGAAGCAGAAGGTTTTATTAAAATTGTGACGGAAAAGAAATACCAGGAAATTTTGGGTGCTTTTATCGTTGGACCGAATGCCACAGAATTAATTGGAGAATTGCTGGGTGTGAAAGCATCAGAAGGAACGATGCATGAACTTGCGGATATCGTACAACCCCACCCTGCCCTGTCTGAAGTTATCGGAGAAAGTGCTCATGCGTTATTTAAGCGGGCAATTCATATGTAATATCAGCAAATATGATTGGCTGCAAGTATTCAGAGAACAGCCGCAGTAACATGTATGCAGGAGAAAAGGTTATCTTTTTCATCTGCCAAATAAAAGGAGGAACGCATCATGGAAAAACAAGATGCACGCTGGATTTATCAGACGATGAATGAAATTCGTGCTTTTGAAGATGAAGTTCACCGGATTTTCGGTACCGGGAAAATCCCCGGATTTGTTCACTTATACGCAGGAGAAGAAGCCATTGCTTCGGGAATCATGGCGCAGCTCACAGATGACGACTACATTACCAGCACGCACCGCGGACATGGCCATGCAATTGCAAAAGGCTGTGATATGAACCGGATGATGGCCGAAATCATGGGCAGAAAAGACGGCCTCGGTCGCGGTAAAGGGGGTTCCATGCACGTAGCTGATGTTGGAAAAGGCATGCTGGGGGCAAACGGCATTGTCGGCGGCGGTTTTGGTTTAGCAAATGGTGCAGGAATCTCTATCCGCAATATGGGCAAAGAGAATGTTGCTGTTTGTTTCTTCGGTGATGGTGCTGCTAATGAAGGTACATTTCATGAAGGGCTGAACCTTGCTTCCATTCTCAATCTGCCGGTCGTTTTTGTTTGTGAAAATAACCAATTTGGAGAAGGAACCGCGCATAAATATGCCAGTGCGTCCGAAACCATTGCAGAACGGGCCTCGGCCTATAATATGCCTGGAGAATTTGTAGACGGCGCGGATGTAAAAGCTGTCTATAAGACTTTTAAAAAAGCCATGCAGCGTGCCAAATCCGGTGAAGGCCCTACCCTGATTGAATGCAGTACGTACCGGAATTACGGCCACTTTGAAGGCGATGAACAGAAATATAAATCACCGGACGATGTAAATACAGACCGTGATCCTATCCCTGAGTTCCGGGAAAAAGCATTGGAAAAAGAATGGCTGACAAAAGAAGAAGCGGACCAGATTGAAGCAGATGCCAAACAACAAGTAAAAGATGCTGTGGATTTTGCAGAAAACAGTCCGCTGCCTGATATTGACTCATTATATGAAGATGTCTTTGCATAAAGAAAAAGCTTAAACCAACAGGAGGGATGAACGATGGATAACAAACGAACAGCAACATTCATGGGAGCTATTCAAGAAGCGATGGACATGTCTCTGGAAAATGACGATAATGTAATTTTGATTGGAACCGATGTGGCAGGCGGAGCAGAAGTGGACCATTTGCAAAATGATGAATCGTTTGGCGGTGTATTCGGGGTATCTAAAGGACTGGCAGCCAAATATGGAAGGAACCGGATTATTGATACACCGATTGCTGAGCACGGCTATTTTAGTGCTGCGGTTGGTGCTGCAGCTACTGGGCTCCGTCCCATCGCAGAACTAATGTTTAATGACTTTATCGGCTTTGCTCTCGATCCTATCTTGAATCAGGGAGCGAAAATGCGTTATATGTTCGGCGGTTATGCCAAAATTCCATTAACTGTCCGGACCGTTCACGGAGCAGGCGCAGGTGCAGCAGCACAACATTCGCAGACACTTTATGGCATGTTCGGTGCTATTCCAGGTGTCAAAGTTGTTGTCCCATCCAATCCTTATGATGCCAAAGGATTGTTCTTGGCTGCAATGGAAGATGATAACCTCGTTGTCTTCTCAGAGGATAAGACATTATATGGAATGGAAGGTGATGTTCCCGAGGACTACTATACCGTCGATATTGGAAAAGCAAACATTACCAGAGAAGGATCGGATTTAACGATCGTTGCTATCGGTAAAATGGTACAGGTAGCAGAAGAAGTTGCCGAGCAGCTGGACGAGCATCAAGTTTCCGTGGAGGTTGTTGATTTGCGGACCATTTCCCCATGGGATGAAAAAACGGTGCTGGAATCCGTTAAAAAGACTGGCAGGCTTGTTATCGTGGATGAATCCAATCCGCATAATAATACAGCTACCGATGTCGCGTCTGTTATCAGCGATATTGGCTTTGATTATTTGGACGGGCCAATTAAAACAGTATGCGCGCCGGATACACCGGTCCCTTTTGCTCAAAACCTGGAACAAGCTTATATTCCGAATGCAGAAAAGGTGCTGCAGGTAGCAGAAGAATTAATCGAAGACCTAAAAGCAGTCAAAGCATGAACAGGAGGTGAAAACAATGAGCGAAAATATTGTCATGCCGAAATTGGGAATGACCATGAAGCAAGGCACCATTGAAGAATGGCATAAACAAGTTGGAGACACGGTGGAAGAAGGAGAAAGCCTTGCTACCATCAGTTCCGAAAAGCTGACGCAAGATATTGAAGCACCGTCCGGCGGCGAACTATTGGAAATCCAAATCGAAGCAGGCGGAACAGCCAAAGTCGGCGATGTATTGGGCGTGCTTGGGTCACCCGGAGAGAAACCTTCTGGTCAAGATGACGCTTCGCAAGGAGAGGCAGATCAAGATACAGAGGAGAACGCTGCTAAAGAGCAGGAACAAGCAAAAGAACAGACCACCGCAGTCAGTCATAAAAACAGTGCAGCTCAAGACACAGGAGAACGGATATTTATTTCACCCCTGGCCAGAAAACTTGCCAAGGAATATGATTTACCAATTGAACAAATTAACGGCACAGGCGGTAATGGCAGAATTACCAGGTTAGACATTAACCGAGTGTTAGAGCATGGGCTGGATAAAGCAGATGAAAAGCAATCCAGTATCGAGGAAGCAGCGGTTACACTGGAACAGGAAACGATTGGCAAAGGTCTTGATTCCATGCGGAAAACAATTGCGCACAACATGCGACAAAGCTTGCATCAGACTGCACAGCTCACCTTACATCGTAAAGCAGATGCAGATAAACTCATTGCTTTTCAGAAAACACTGCGTAATGAAGCAGAAGCCTCGGATATGGATGTAAAACTCAGCTTGACAGCGTTGATCGCTCGGGCAGTTGTCCTTGCGTTACAAGACTATCAAAAGATGAATGCACGCTATGAAAACCACGAGCTGTCCGAATTGGAAGCAGTTCATTTAGGTATTGCTACTTCCTTAGACAATGGCTTGGTTGTACCTGTGGTTAAACATGCTGAACAAAAAACAATTGGCAGTTTAGCCAGGGACATCAGGGATGTTTCCACAAAAGCCCGTGACGGTGAAGCAGATGCATCGATTTTATCCGGTTCTACCTTCACCATTACAAACATGGGCGGAAGCGGTGTCGAGTACTTTACACCAATTCTCAACCTCCATGAAACAGGTATACTCGGCATTGGAGCATTACAAGAAGAACTCGCTCTGGAGAACGGAGAAGTCATCCAGGTTCAAAAACTGCCGTTCAGCCTGACATTTGACCATCAAATCCTGGATGGTGCGGATGCAGGAGAATTTTTCTCCATTCTCGTAAACTATATTGAAAATCCTTATTTGCTGGTACTATAAGAAGCGTTCTTCTAAATAGCTTCCAAACTTGCACACGTTTAAAAAGGCCCTGTTCCTTATAATTAAAGGGATATGGCCTTTTTCTGTGAATAAACACTTATCAGCTATACCGTTTCCTGAACCACATCATAAACAACAACGCAGAAAAACCCAGCCATAAAACCGGCACAAACAAATAGGCAAGGAAAGGACCGCCCGAATAAAGCTGCTCAATCCCATAATGCAGATGATAATTAGGGAAAACAGCCAGCCAGGGCATCTGCCCCTCCGTACTATTCATCAACAGCCCTTCGACAAAGAAATAAAGGGTGAAAAGCGGCACACTGTATAAGCTCACCTCAATCGTATTCTTTGCTTTCATACCCAAAAAGGTTCCCACAATCAGAATAGTCATTAAATTAGGCAATATTAAAGCCAGCAGCTTCAGGCTGGATACCACGCCATCTCCATAAAGAAAGCAGAAAAGAAGCAATATAACTGCCGTGACCAAAAATGTAAACAGCATTTTGGAAAGAATCAGCTCTTTCATAGAAAAACCGGCTTGCCTTAAACGGCGGATGGTTCCCTGTTCATACTCCTCCACCATGACAGACCCTTGCATCAGCATCACCAGCATCGTCAGAATAAAGGCAAGCAAGAATGACAATGGTAATGTTTGCTCCGCAGGCACAAAGCTAAGCAGCGTAATAAAAATCAGTACGCCAATTAGATTCAATAGAATTTGTCCATTGCCGGGCAAATCGCAAAGATCCTTATAAAATAATGCTTTCAAGCGATGGAAGGACACCTTCTTTTCCCCTGTTGTCATAAATGCATCAACTCTTTCAATTTGCTGTAATTCGCCTTCGATAGCGGTATTGTACTTTTCGAGGGGTTATCCAGACTGAGACTGTAACTGTTTTTACTCCAAATAATAATTTCGCGGACACGCTGTAAATTCACAAGATAAGAACGATGACAGCGGAAAAAGCCGAATGGCAGCAATCGCTCTTCCAACGCTTTAATGGTTTCTGATGAAGCGAACTCCTCTTTGTTTACAAATAAAAATGTCTGGCCTTCACGCGCCTCCACATAGTCAATTTCCAAGGGATTAAACAGAATGATTTTATCCTCCATTTTCGCACTGATTTTGTCCAGCTTCACCTGCATACTTGTCACTTCCGCTTCTTCTCCGTTTCTACCTTCCGTCCCTGTTTCAGTTTCCGCATCTTCTTGTTCCACCAGCTTCACACCACGGCTGGAATAGCGATAAACCACATTACCGAGACGAATCGCTTCTTCCAATGTGGGAGTAAGGATTAATACCGCTCCCCCCTCATCCGCCAACAATCTAATCACATCATGGAGCACCTGCTTCGTTTGCAAATCCAGTATCATGGAAGGATCTTTCCAAATATATACCTCAGCCGGCTGGATAAATGCCAGCGCAAACTGCAGACGATACTGTTCAGAAAGGGTGAGCTGTTTTGTTTTTTTGGAAACGCAAGCATGCAGTTCACAAATATTCAAAATCTTATCTAAATCCGTTTGCTGTCGGTATAACCTGCACCAGAAACGCAACATTTGCAGCACAGTCAATCGCTTATACAAACCATCATCCTGCTGAAATAAATATATATTTTGAAATCCACCTTCTGGGAGGGTGATCATTCCCTCTTTGATATCCCGAGGATGATTGAACAGGTCAAATAAGCGCTCAATATATTCATTTTCGCTTTGAACAGCAATAACCTCTCCTTGGGGAACCGTCAAATTTAGCTCCGGCAGCAAGACGGTATTTTCTTCCATTTTAGTTAGCTGGTTCATAGAAAACACCATGTTCAAACTCCTTTACTCTTTATTTGCGCTCCACCCTATTAATAAGGAAACTAAAACAATCAGCGCAATATTCACAAAACCAACCGGAATAAACCAATCCGGAGCTTCAAAATCAGGAAGTGAAGGGATATTCATAGATATCCCTTCATAAAGTACCATAAATGGGATAATAGCCAGCAGAATCATGACAAGCGGTCCAAATATCTGCATCCATTTTTTCAAAACAGCACTCCTTTCCCGCCTATCTTCTTTTATTAAAATGTTGTCTTGCTCTCTAACACTTATCATAACAAGATAAACTGTAAAATAATATTGAATAGGAAGAAACTTTATTTAAAAGGGAATGCTTTTCATTGCTCCGTCATTTTTCCAATATGACTCGCGAGGCCATTCACCTTATTTCTCCGTCTCCTTCAGTGATAGCGCAAGCATAAAAATCAAAACAATACAGACAAATCCAACTGGAATAAAGCCATTCGGAGCATCGAAATTCGGCAATCCAGACAAATTAGCTGCTACTCCTTCATAAATTGTTAAAGCCGGAATAATGGCTAACAATATCATGCATGATGGGATGATTCTCCGGGGAACCATTCGCCGTATCATTTGTAGCATCATGATCAAACTCCTTTCTTATGAAAATGGATTAAGATTTGGCAGATGCTCTAAAAGGTTCACACCATAATGGAAAGCAACGCCTAACGCAATCGACCAGGCTCCAATACCAATCGCCTGCCAAATACTCACATAAGTCTTCTTTGCTCCAGAGGCAATCGAAATCGCGGCACATACATGGAAACAGATAATTGGACCTGCAAAAGATATACCGGCAACCCCATACTTATTGAAGATATTTTGTGCGCGATTTTTTCGTTTGCTACCTTGATTCCTTTTATTTTTGACCACTTTCTGACGTAGTCCAGACAGTAACCAGACAAACACCATGACAGACAGCCAATTTCCTACAGCAGCAATCACAATAACTTGAATGCTTGGAAATCCGAACACAATCCCAATCGGAATCGCTACATAAGATTCAAAAAATGGAACAATGGAAATAAGTAAAGTTCCCAAATACTGCAACCACGTATCCGCCTGCGCTAAATTCATGACAAACTCCTGAAATGCTTCTAACATAAACATTCCCTCCTCCCTTGTTTTGCTGATTCCATCATAGGCGAGGAAAACAGGCAGCGCATTCGATTTTCGATGAAAGGAGGGAAAAACAACGCGAATGGGTAATTATCAAAGATGAATCACAGAGCTTTGTTTAAAAAGGTCCTAACGGGGATAAAAGAAGATGGAATAAGATGAATAGAGATAAAATCGGGGATGGATGAAACAGTTTCCAGGATGAATGGCTTCTTTTCTTTGATAAAAAAAGAAACAACCATGTTTCCATTCATCAACAGATTGTTCCGTTCAAATTATATATACCCTTTTTGCATCCGTGTGTGATATGACAAAAACATTTCTATAATAGGATGTTAAAAAAGGATGTTGTATCATCTTAATCTTAGATACAACATCCTTTTTTAATATTTATGCCTCTTCTCTGATCTCAGCTGGCCGGACCCATCTCGAAACCAGACCATGCTTTGGCGAGAGCAGGAAGGTTATAAAAAAGATACAGCCTGTCATCAGCGCCATAGATCCTGAAATCGATGTATTCAGCCATGTAGCTACCCAATATCCTGTAACAGCAGACACAATGCCAAATCCGCCGCTTAGAAACAGCATTAAAATTAATTTATCTGTCCATAGATAAGCTGCTGCTGCAGGAACGATCAGCATAGCAACCACAAGGATGGCACCGACTGCATCAAAAGATGCCACCGTTGTTACCGACACCAATGTCATAAATAAGTAGTGAAAGAAAATCACCGGTATACCAATGCTTGCTGCCAGCGCCGGGTCAAACGAAGTAATTTTCCATTCTTTATAAAAAGCAATAATAAAGAAAATCACAACAATTAATACAAGACCAAGAATGGCAGTAGCTTTCGGAACAGATCCAATCAACGGAATATCCATCGTTGTAAATGGCACAAATGTAATCTCTCCCATTAATGCGTGCTGCACATCTAAATGCACATTCCCTACAGAAGTAGAAATCAAAATAACACCAATCGCAAACAGCGTTGTAAATACAATCCCTAAGGAGGCATCATGCTGTACCTTCAAGTTATTAAGGGATTGCACAAGGAAGGCTGTAAGAATTCCGGAAAAAATACCGCCTACAAGCATCGCTGTTCCTGATACCTGCTGTGTTACCATATAAGCTAATACAATCCCGAGCAGCACCGTATGACTAATCGCATCTGCCATCATCGCTTGTTTTTTCAAGATAAGGTATACACCAATTAAACCGCAGGAAAGACCAACAAGAGACGCTGTTATAATAATCCACATCGTATAAGTCATTGTGATCCTCCTTTTTCAGCGGCCAATGATTGCTCTTTTCGAGACGCTCGCTGCTGCATTTTAAACTGGACGAAATTGATAACAATTCCTTTTTCCTTTCCAAACAATAAGGAAATGACAAAAACAGCTGAGGAAGTGAGGACAATAAATGGCCCTGTCGGCAACCCGCTTCCTGTAGAACTGATCCACGTTCCGACTGCACCGCCTATACCTCCTACAACAGAGGAAAGCAAAATCATCATTTTAAAGGAATGCGTCCAGTATCTCGCACTTACAGCTGGAATAATTAACATTGCAGCCATTAAAATAACACCAACCGCTTGAATACCAATAACAATGGTGGTCACCAGCACGATAGTATACAGCACGTTCATACCGCGGATAGACATTCCGACGCCTTTTGCAAAATTAGGATCGAATAAAAATAGTTTCCATTCCTTAAAAGCAATGAATATAATCAAAATAACAACCGATGCCAGTGCAATCATCGTAATCACATCAGAACGAACCATTGCCGCTGCCTGCCCGTATATAAAATTATTTAAACCACTCTGATTCCCGCCGGGAGTACGGTTGGCAATCGCCAACAGCATGACGCCGACACCGTAAAATACGGATAAGGTCATCCCCATGGCTGTGTCTTCCGTAATTCTGGTCGCGCTTGAAAACCATTGAATAAAAAATGCCCCTAAAAGCGCACTGATTGCTGCACCAATGACAAGTAATAACAGGTTTTTTTCCTGTATAATCAAGAAAGCTACAACAACTCCGGGAAGAGCTGCGTGGGATAAAGCATCACTCATCAGATTTTGTTTTTTCCAATAAGCTAAGCATCCGATTCCCCCTGCAGCAATTCCCAAAATCATTGTACTTAACATCACCCACAGTGTATTAATGTGAAGAAGATTGGATAACATATTGATCTCCCTTTCCAACCCATTGCATATCTCCACCATACGTTTTTGCTATATTATCTGTTGTGAACACTTCTTCTGTTTGTCCATGAGCATATACGGTTTTATTTAAAAATAAGACATGGTCAAAATATTCAGGGACTGTTTGCAGGTCATGATGGACAACCAATACGGTCTTGCCATTGCTTTTCAATTCTTTCAAAATCGTCATAATCGCTTTTTCCGTAGATGCATCTACTCCTGCCAATGGTTCATCCATAAAGTACAATTCAGCATCTTGAGCCAGCGCACGCGCTAAGAATACACGCTGTTGCTGGCCTCCTGATAGCTGACTAATTTGACGATGCGCATAAGACTCCATGCCCATTTTCTTCAAGGCATTCATTGCTTTTTCTTTGTCTTTTTTAGAAGGAATACGAAACCAGCCAATTTTTCCATATAGACCCATGGTTACTACATCCAATGCATCTGTTGGAAAATCCCAGTCAACGGATCCGCGTTGAGGGACATAACCGATTTTTTTCTTTGCAGTTTTAAAAGGACTGCCCCAAAAGCTGACATTTCCTGTCAGCTGAGGGTGGAGTCCTAACATGGTCTTAATTAATGTCGATTTACCGGCACCATTAGGACCGACAATCGCGGTAATCGTTCCTTCTTTCACTTCAAAACTTACATCATTCAATACTTTATTTTTTTGGTAAGAAGCTGATAAATCATCTACGCGTATTACAGATGATGTCACCTTACTCATCTCCTCCAGTTAATGCTTCATAGATTGTGTCTATATTATGCTTATACATTCCAATGTATGTGCCTTCTTCTGTACCTTCTTCACCCATTGCATCAGAGAACAATTCTCCGCCGATTTCTACTTCCATTCCATTATCGGCAGCTCCTTCAATAACAGCATTAATTGTATCCTGATTTACACTGCTTTCCACAAATATTGCCGGAACTTCATGTTCTTCAATGATAGAAATGGTATCATTCACATCAGAGACACCTGCTTCACTTTCTGTACTGATTCCCTGCAGACCAACTACTTCCATATCGTGCAGCTCACCAAAATAATTAAATGCATCATGTGCTGTTACAAGAACACGCTGCTCATCAGGGATATCTTGCAATTTCGCTGCTTCTTCGTCTAATTCTTCTAACTGTGCAAAATATTCCTGTTTTCCTTCTTCTAATTCATCCGCATGTTCCGGAGCATACTCTTTTAATTCTTCTACTGCAGCATCTAATGCATCCTGCCATAGATTATAATCAAACCATATGTGTGGATCTGGAGCTCCAGGCTCTTCTTCATCTTCTAAAAGAACATCCTCAGGCAATGTCTCTCCAATTGCTAACACTGGTTTTTCTGAGCTGATGGATTCTAACGGTTCTTCCATGTTCGCTTCTAAATGTAAACCAGAATAAAAGACAACATCTGCTTCATCCAACGTAGCAATATCTCCCTGTGTAGGATCATATAAATGCGGGTCCACGGAAGGTCCCATTAACGTCTCTACATTTACAAGGTCTCCGCCAATCTCAGATATCGGCTCACCAATTTGCGCAATTGTTGTGACAATTTCAATTGGTTCATCACCTGATGCGCCTTCCTCTCCATCATCTGCATTTCCTTCCTCATTATCTGAGCCGCAAGCTGCTAAAAAAAGTACTCCTATTAGTATAGCAAAGCCCAATAATTTCTTCCAACTACACTTCATCTTTCTTCCTCCCTTGTTTTTTGCATAAGGCAAACTTTATTATCTATTCCCTACTTTATGCTTTGCATTTCTTTTTGTCAAGGATATTTTATAAAGTCTATTATTTTTCCTTAGGGAAACTTTTAATACATTAATTACAAGAAAGCGGTTACATTACTCATAATAAAGAATCGAATCACAAAAATAAACCGATAAATAGTATGATATACCAACAAAAAAACCGATATATTCTATGAGAAAATCATAAAGAATATATCGGTTTATTATTATTTTTCCAGATATTCCAAGATGCGATTTAAATCGTCATCATTGTAAAATTCAATTTCAATCTTACCTTTTCGTTTTCCTTTATTGATGTGAACAGCTGTTCCAAGTGTGTCCCGGAGTACTGTTTCTCTTTCCTGAATGAATACATCTTTTTTCGGAGGTTTCTTTTGTTTTTTTACTGGTTTCTCGTTCATTTCAATAATCAGCTTTTCCACTTGCCTTACATTTAACTTTTCATTTTGTATTTTTTCCGCTAAGGCAAGAATGGTATCGTGATCCTTCAGGCTGAGAAGTGCACGGCCGTGCCCCATAGACAAATCACCGCTGCTAATAGATGCCATGACTTCTTCCGGCAATGATAATAAACGAATCGTGTTGGCAATGTGTGAGCGGCTTTTACCTAACCTCTCAGATAATATATGCTGTGTTATATTCAACTTTTCCATTAGATTTGCGTAGGCTTGTGCTTCTTCAATTGGAGTCAGGTTCTCACGTTGTAAGTTTTCTAATAACGCAATTTCCATCATACGTTCATCTGTTAATTCACGGACGATTGCAGGAATTGTCGTCAGTCCTGCTTCTTTTGCTGCCCGGTATCTTCTTTCACCGACAACAATTTCATAACCTTTGAGACTTTTTCGTACTATAATCGGCTGAATAACACCGTATTCTTTAATCGAATCCTTCAGCTCTTCAATCGAATCTGCTTGAAAGCTCTGTCTTGGCTGATAAGGATTGGGACGGCAATCAGATAATTTCACATCTTGAATATTATCTTTACTGTCCTTCTCTGCTTCTGGAAATAGCGCATTAATTCCTTTACCTAACCCTCTCGCCATTTGTGATCACTTCCTTCGCTAAATCAAGATATACTTCTGCACCACGGGATTTGGGATCATAAGAAATAATCGGTTTGCCATGGCTCGGTGCTTCTCCTAAACGGACATTTCTTGGAATAATGGTTTCAAATACCTTATCCTGAAAATACTTTTTCACTTCTTCAATTACTTGAATGCCAAGATTCGTTCTAGCATCCAGCATTGTCAGCAGAACGCCTTCTATCATTAATTCCGTGTTCAAATGCTTTTGTACTAATCGTATAGTATTCAGCAATTGACTCAAGCCCTCAAGCGCATAATACTCACATTGTACCGGGATCATCACCGTATCCGATGCAGTCAGAGCATTGATGGTCAATAATCCTAATGATGGCGGACAATCAATCACAATGTAGTCGTATTGATCTTTTATTTCGTTTAATGCCGCTTTTAAACGAATTTCTCTTGATATAATGGGAACAAGTTCAATTTCTGATCCAGCCAGCTGAATCGTTGCTGGAATAATATCTAAGTTCTCTACATTGGAGGGAACTACCACATCTGCTGCCGGCGTATCCTCTACTAATATATTGTAAATACATTGACTCACATCTGCTTTATTCACCCCGACACCGCTCGTTGCATTCCCTTGAGGATCCGTATCAACGAGTAATACGTTATTTCCCAATGATGCTAAGCAGGCACAGATATTTACAGATGATGTTGTCTTTCCAACGCCACCTTTTTGATTTGCGATGGATATAATTTTCCCCATGTTGTTGACACCTACCTTACTCGGAGGTTGTTCAAATCTTTTTTGATTCATCCAGTACGTTTTATTTTGGTATTGAACCTTTATTCTTTTATCAAAAAAATTTGAGCAATCACATTTCTATTAACTATCTTAGCATGTATTTTCCATTTACGAAGGTTTCTAGCATATTGTAATTTTATTTTAATATAGATTCTCTCAAAGTACCAGTTTGTTATTTCTTTTCAAATCAAATACCCATCTAAATGAAAGATGGGCAGATAAACGCTCTGTAAAAGGATAAAGCAATCATTCTATTATTTCTGTTTTGGTATTTTTATCGTAATTTGATAGTAATCATCGAGTTCTTGTTCGTCTGATTCTACATCAACGCCCGTATCTGAAACCATGTTAAGTGACTGTCTGATTGTATTCATAGCAATCCGGACATCTTTATTAACCCCTTTGAATTTGGGTTTTGGCTTCTTTTTCTCTTCTTTTGGAGCATTCATTTTCGTAATCCGTTCTTCTGTTTGTTTTACGTTCAATTCTTTCTCAAGAACTTCTTTTAACAACTGAAGCTGCTGTTCTTCTCCCTTTACCTTAATCAAAGCACGAGCATGTCTTTCTGTAATTAGTTTATCCAGCAAAGCATCCTGTACCTCTTGTGGCAATTTTAACAGCCGCAGTTTATTTGCTATAGTAGATTGGTTTTTACCAAGGCGCTGCGCTAAAGCTTCCTGTGTTAAATTATGCAATTCAAGCAATTTGTTATATGCAATCGCTTCTTCAATAACAGTTAATTCTTCACGCTGCAGATTTTCGATCAGGGCTACAGAGGCTGTCTCTGTATCGTTCATTTCGCGGATAATGGCAGCGACTTGTTCCCAACCTAAATGCTGCACCGCTCTCCATCTTCTCTCCCCTGCTATTAACTCAAAGGAATCATCATCTAATTTACGAACGACAATTGGCTGAATCATTCCATGTGTGTGTATGGTTTGTGCTAATTCTTGTATCTTTTCTTCTTGAAAAATCGTTCGTGGCTGGTAGCGATTGGCCTGAATTTTATCGATATCGATTTGAACCACTTCATCTGAAGAATAAGAAACTTTCTCCGTATCAATTGGTTCCTTATCGCTTTTTCCAAATATCCGATTAAAAGGACTCACCACTTGTTGACACCACCTTCTAAAATTAACAAACTATTCATTATCAAATCTATCCATATAAAGCGCAAAGGCTGTAAGGAATCTCACAGGATGTGTTGACTTCTATTGCCGTCGCATGAATATGGACGATATAAAATAGAGTTCTTTGTCCTGATATATGCTCTTATCTTTATTTCTTCATGAAAAGATAATGTTTCACGTGAAACATTATCTTTTATTTTAATGCTTATCCACACGTGTATAACATTCATATAATAGCATCTATGCTTTATAAAATACAACAATAATCCGTCGATATGTATAGTTATTATTTTACCATACATATAACTGAAAAAATATAAAATGCATTTAAATTATATAAAGTGTCATTGTGCCCCCACTAAAAAAAGTTATTTTCATTGTTAAAAATCATTATCATTATTCAATTGGTTCTTTATTCGGTAACCCTGCTTTTCTGGGATACTTTTTTGGTGTTTTACGTTTCTTGGCAATTTTTATAATGGAGCGTTCTCCAGCCTCTTGGGAAAGTGTCAACGTTTCTATTGATTCTACTTCTCCTCCCAGTAATGCAACCGCTTCTTTGCCTGATTGCAATTCCGTTTCTGCCTGTGAACCTTTCATTGCAACAAAATATCCACCTGTTTTTACAAATGGCAGGCATAATTCACTTAACACAGACATCCTGGCTACAGCTCTGGCGGTTACTAAATCAAACTGTTCACGAAAATCTTCTTTTTTACCTGCATTTTCGGCACGGTCATGATAAAAGGCAACATCTGTCAGTTCCAGTTTATTTGCTAAATGGTTCAGGAAAGTAATTCTTTTCTTCAGTGAGTCAATAATGGTCACTTTTAAATGTGGAAAACATATTTTTAATGGAATACTTGGAAAACCTGCACCTGCCCCAATATCACAAATAGATAATTCCTGGGTCATGTCGGTATAAAAGGCTGCTGTAATACAGTCATAGAAGTGTTTTTCATATACTTCTTCCATATCTGTAATCGCTGTTAAATTGATTTTTTCATTCCATTCGACAAGTTCTTTGAAATAAATAGCAAACGCTTGCTGCTGTGATTCATCTAACGTAATCCCCTTCTCAGCCAGTGCTTGCACAAATTGTTCAGGTTTCATAATCGGCTCCTTAAACATCATATTTTATCACGGAGGATCGTCCGTAAAACTCCTGCCCTCAACATAAAGAAAGAGAATACATGTATTTAGGCAGAAGAAAACGAGCGCTAACTCCCTGAATCACTACACTAATCATACAGCAGGAGAAACTATCACTGTATGAAGTTTCGTTTTATGTAATGCATTTCTCATCAAAACGGTTATTTAGAAAAATAGCGACGTATCAATCACGCCGCTATTTTTTATTTAATTTGCTACCCGGGCAATGTTTCCTTGTTCAATATAAACAAGCAAGATAGAAATATCAGCCGGATTTACTCCAGAAATTCTGGATGCTTGACCCACAGACAGCGGACGGACTTTTTTCAGTCTGTCAATTGCTTCTGTTGCAATGCCGTTAATGGCATCATAATCAATATCTGCTGGTATTTTCTTATCTTCCATTTTAAGCATTTTGTCTACCTGCTCTGTTGCTTTTTTGATATAGCCTTCATATTTAATTTGAATAGCTACCTGCTCTTTGACCTCTTCGCTAAGATCCACTTGTCCAATCATTTTTTCGATATAATCATACGTCAGTTCCGGACGTTTTAATAAATCATATGCTTTTACCGCTTCTTTCATCGGTACTCCGCCAGCAGATTTCATAATGTCTTGTACTTCCTCTGTCGGTTTCACAACTGTTTTATTTAAACGTTTCTTCTCTTCTTCAACCTGTGCTTTCTTCGCAGAGAATACAGCATATCTTTCCTCTGAAATTAATCCATAATCATAACCAATCTCTGTTAGACGCATATCAGCATTATCATGGCGAAGCAACAAACGATATTCTGCACGAGAAGTGAGTAAGCGGTAAGGTTCACTTGTCCCTTTTGTTACTAAGTCATCAATCATCACACCGATATATGCTTGCGAACGGTCCAAGATAATCGGGTCTTTTCCAGTTACTTTTGCAGCTGCATTCATTCCTGCCATCAAGCCTTGCCCTGCTGCTTCTTCATAACCGGATGTTCCGTTAATTTGACCAGCAGTAAATAATCCTGGTAAACGCTTGGTTTCCAGCGTCGGCCAAAGCTGTGTCGGTACAACGGCATCATACTCAATGGCATAACCGGCACGCATAATCTCTGCATTTTCCAGACCTGGAACAGATCTGACCATTTCATGCTGAACAGATTCCGGCAATGACGTGGACAGTCCTTGTACATAGATTTCTTCCGTATTTCTTCCTTCTGGTTCCAGGAAAATCTGATGACGCGGTTTATCATTAAAACGGACAATTTTATCTTCAATGGACGGGCAATATCTTGGACCGGTTCCACGCTTCATTCCGGAGTACATTGCAGACAATGTCAGATTTTCATTAATCACTTCATGTGTGAACTCATTTGTATAGGTTAACCAGCATGGAATCTGATCGGAAATTACTTCAGTTGTTTCATATGAGAAGCTTTTGGGATTCTCATCCCCCGGTTGAATCTCTGTTTTCGAATAATCAATGGTATGGCTGTTCACACGCGGTGGCGTCCCTGTTTTAAAACGGGTTAATTTAAAACCTAACTCTTCCAGGTTCTCGGATAACTTAACAGAAACACGTTGATTATTTGGGCCGCTTTCGTATTCTAAATCACCCATCAGCACTTTTCCGCGCATAAATGTTCCGGTCGTTACAATAACAGATTCAGCATAATAAGCTGCTTTGCTTTCTGTAATAACCCCTTTGCAGATACCATCCTCTACAATCAGTGAATTTACCATTCCCTGACGAACAGTTAAGTTTTCTTCATTTTCGACTATATTTTTTACTTCTTGCATATATACCGGTTTATCAGCCTGCGCACGCAATGCTTGAACAGCCGGTCCTTTTCTTGTATTCAACATCCGCATTTGGATATAACTTTTATCAATGATTTTGCCCATAATACCGCCAAGAGCATCGACTTCGCGTACCACAATTCCCTTAGCAGGACCGCCAATGGACGGATTACAAGGCATAAATGCAATCATATCTAAATTCAATGTCAACATTAATGTTTTGGCGCCCATCCGTGCAGAAGCATACGCCGCTTCTATTCCGGCATGACCCGCTCCAACAACAATGACATCATAATTACCTGCATTGTAAGTCATTTTTTACTTCCTTTCCTCTATCTAAAGTAAAACTTCAAGTTTGTGAAGATGTTACAGTCTATTTAGCAACAATCCTTTACTTCCCTAAACAGAACTGGGAAAATAATTGATCTATCAAACCGTCGCTTGCTGTATCTCCAATGATTTCTCCCATAAACTCCCACGAACGTGTTACATCAATTTGTACAATATCCATCGGCATACCAAGTTCAACTGCTTCATAAGCATCATCCAATGCCTGTTTTGCCTGCTTTAGCAGCTGAATATGACGAACATTGGATACATAGGTTAAATCTCCTGTATCTACTTCACCAGAAAAAAAGGTATCGGCAATGGCCTGCTCTAATTGATCTATGCCCTGCTCTTCAATTAAGGATGTTGTTACAACAGGCTTTCCATCAGCCAGTGCCCTTACCTCTTCTAAATCTAAGTTTTGCTCTAAGTCTGTCTTATTGATGATAACAATATACTCTAAACCTTGAACAGCTTCAAATAATTTTTTATCTTCTTCGCTCAACGTTTCATTATGGTTTAATATAAATAAAATTAAATCCGAATCCTTCAATACTTGTCTGGAACGATCTACACCGATTCGCTCTACTATATCCTCTGTTTCCCGAATACCTGCTGTGTCGACTAACCGTAAAGGCACACCTCGAACATTCACATATTCTTCAATCACATCTCTCGTTGTTCCGGGAACCTCTGTCACGATGGCCTTATTTTCCTGTACTAATGTATTCATTAAGGAGGATTTACCAACATTCGGACGGCCGATAATCGCTGTTGCCAAACCTTCACGCAAAATTTTCCCCTGCCCGGCAACCTCCAGCAATTTATCTATTTCTGCTCCTACTTCTTTGGTCTTTTCCTTCATTAAGGTATGTGACATTTCCTCAACATCATCATACTCTGGATAATCGATATTCACTTCCACATGGGCAACTGTCTCTAAAAGTTCCTGTCTTAACGACCGAATAAGTTTCGACAGACGTCCGTCCATTTGCTTTAGTGCCACATTCATTGCTTTATCGGTTTTTGCACGGATTAAATCCATCACTGCTTCTGCTTGGGATAAATCAATACGGCCATTTAAAAAGGCGCGTTTTGTAAATTCCCCCGGCTCAGCAAGACGTGCCCCTTTTGCCAGCGCAATCTCTAACACACGATTGACAGAAACGAGCCCGCCATGACAGTTAATCTCAACGATATCTTCACGTGTGAATGTTTTGGGAGCACGCATTACGGATACCATAACCTCTTCTGCTAATTCTTTTGTTGCCGGATCAATCACTTTTCCGTAATGCATTGTATGGGAATCAACGTCTTTCAATTGTTTCCCCTCAAACACATCAGCAGCAAATTGGATTGCTTCCGGACCGCTCAGACGGACAATGGCAATAGCTCCTTCACCAACTGGTGTAGATATCGCTGCAATTGTATCTGTATCCATCTTATTCACCTGCCTTTCTATTCTTTGTATATCTATAAATAAATGAGAAATTATTTTATTGTCACTAACAATCAAGAATAGCACAGATTTCAAAAAAAAGAAACTTATCCACACGAATGATTTTTGCTATTTCTTTTTTATATTATCCACATGTGCATAACATTTTGTCTTTCTTCTTCTTAACTCAACTTACGCACTTTAAAAATTAACTTTCTTAACATAGGAACAGAGGTTGATCGTTTCTTCACATCTGTTGAGAAAGATGAGAAGCCAAGGTGTAAATTGACCGCTGCGAAGGACCGTTGTACGTCGGAAAGCGGAGGCTTGGCCGGAGCGGTTGCTATACACCATCCCCTGTTCAAAAATAAAAGGATAACTGAACGAAAAGTAAGCATGATAATAGAAATCATGTTCATCCTGGTACAGCGAGGATTATATGCTTCTTCTCAGGTGCGAAAGTTGAGAACTTAAAAAAGGTGCACATTCACAAAACTATCTTTTGTAAACGTGCACCTTCGATTCTTTCTGATATTTATACTTCCCTTTAAGACAAACAAAGCCCGAGAAAATTACCTTTCCCGGGCCTGTTTTTACGGTTTAATCACAACATGGCGATGAGGATCATTTCCATCCGAATAAGTAGATACTTGCTTATTCTGGAGGACACTGTGAATAATTTTACGTTCAAAAGCCGGCATTGGATCCAGCACGACTTTTTTCTTTGTTTTTTGCGCCTTATCTCCCATTTTTAAAGCAAGAGATTCCAATGTTTCTTTTCTTCGTGCACGATAACCTTCTGCATCCAGGGTTACCGTATAGTACGTATTATCATATTTATTCAAGACCAAGTGAGCTAAATACTGCAGCGCATTTAATGTTTGACCGCGCTTGCCAATCAGTTTTGCGATATTTTCATGGTGCATCGTATAGGTTACATGATTTTCTTTTACTTCTGTATCAATCTTTACAGAAAGATTCATGTTCCCGGTGACTTCTTTGATAAATGCAGCTGTTTCCTCAATAGGATTCTGAATAACAGTAACTTTTACATAAGCACGCTTGGAACCAAAAATACCAAATACACCTTTTTTACCTTCATCAATAATCTCAACTTCTACTTGATCCTCTTTTACATCCAGTTGTTCCAGAGCTGATTGAATTGCTTCTTCAACGGTTTGACCACTTGCAGTTACTTCTCTCAAAAGTCTCCCCTCCATTTTTCAAAAAAATGTAAACTATTTTACTATTTCACTTATAAAATATGGGGGAATTACTCCCCCATAAAAGCCACCTATTAATTTTTTGCCATCATCGGCTTATTAATAAGAAGTGTCTGGAATACCATAAAGATATTACCTGTCACCCAGTACAATGCTAATGCCGACGGGAAGAAGAATGCCATAACACCGATCATAATCGGCATGACGTAGAGCATAATCTGCAATTGTAATCTCATTTGCGGATTGCTGTTTGCAGATGAATTTGTAGACATCATTAATTTTTGCTGTAAGAACGTAAATAATGCTGTCAAAATCGGTAAAATATAATCCGGTGTTCCCAGCTGGAACCAAAGAAAATCATGTGTAGCAATTGCTTCTGTACGTCTAATTGCATGATACATCGCAATAAAAATCGGCATCTGAACGAGAATCGGTAAACAGCCCGCTAATGGGTTGACCCCATTCTTTTGGAATAACTCCATCGTTTCCTGCTGTAATTTTTGCTGTGTATTCGCATCTTTAGACGAATATTTCTGTTGAATTTCCTGTAATTTCGGCTGAACTTCCTGCATTGCTTTTGTACTTCTAATTTGCTTTACGTTTAACGGCACTAACAGTAAACGGATAAACACCGTTACTAAAATAATTGCCAAACCATAGTTTTCATTCAAAAATTCCGCAATCCTTGTGATAACCCAAGATAATGGATACACAAAGATTGTATTCCAAAACCCTTCACTTTCGGGTGTAATCGGTTCATCAACTTGGGTACAACCCGCTAAAAAAACCGCTAACACGAGAAAAGTGATTAAAATCCCGTATTTTTTGCGCAAAGTGTTTCCTCCTTAATATTCCCAATGCTCTACTAGCTATTTTAGCTTATTTATATCGTGAATTCTATCTTAAACTTGCCAAACAAAAAAGAACATATATGTCATTTTTATTTGGAATTCTTCAATAATTTTTCTTTATACAATAAATGCGAGAGACTTTTTTTCATCGTTGTGTAGTCCATCGTCTTTGTCGGATTTCTGGCAATGATGACAATATCGTAACAAGGTTTGACATCTTGCTCCAACGCTTGAAAAGATGTACGCAATAACCTTTTTATGCGATTTCTGACAACGGCATTCCCTATTTTTTTTCCGACAGATAAACCAATCCGGAAATGATCCTGATCTTCTTTCTTTCTATAATAAATAACCAGCTGTCTATTTGCGAATGATTTCCCATATTTAAAAACAGCCTGGAATTCTTCATTTTTTTTAATTCGAAATTGTTTTTTCACCGTTATCACCTTTTTGCGCTGCAACGCTTCTGATGGAAAATGATTGCCATAACTCCCGCTAAATGAAGTTTTATTTTATATTTAGCCCACATTCAATTGCTTCTATTCACCATACGAACCAAAAGCCTGTCTATCTTGATATGCTAAAAATATGTAATCGTCATTGTAAAGAATACAGAAAAAAACCACTGATAGTTGTCAGTGGCTTATGCAGATAAAACTTTACGTCCTTTACGACGACGACGAGCCAATACATGACGTCCATTTTTTGTGCTCATACGCGCGCGAAAGCCGTGAACTTTTTTACGTTTGCGATTATTTGGTTGAAATGTTCTTTTCATGATTCTGCACCTCCCTGGAAAATACATATTCCATATTTAAACTAAAATAGCTTCTAACTAATCCTTTAGACAGTCTTTCACATTATACGAAAGAAAACGTTAATTTGTCAACCGGATAGAAAATAAAATCGCAATTTATTTTCTTTATTTTCTTTCTCACACATTTTTCATTTATTCTTCCTGTTTTTTTACTCACACTGCCCATATTTTTTAGCTACTCTACACAATACACTTCCTATCTTGTATGAACAATCCAGCTTGTTCATCTATCCTAGTTTTTCTACAGATTCTCGCATACATAATGAAAATAGTACAGCAAATAATACAGATAACCTCGAATTTCTATTTTAGAAATCGACTTTCATTATCCACATTCCTTGTTTAATATTTTTCGATCTTTTTTTCTATCCACACATAAAAATAAACAAGTTAAACACAAAATACAGTCTTGTTTATAAGCATAACACACAAGCAGTAGAATATGTGGATAACTATTGTAAATGCATTGATTTCTTCTGTTTTATTTGGTATTATATTTATGTTTTAGTTTGTGGAAATGATATATGGATTTTTTACTTATTCACAGAATGTGGACAAGTTGTGGATATTCTTTCCACCGATTTTTGATAAAGTTTTCTACAGATTTGTGGATAGCGTTTATAGATTCATTATTTCTTTTAATTGGGTCTTCTTTAAATCCTGAAATGACATTATTTTATTTCCTGTCCACTACTTTTATGGATTATCCACAGTCTTTTTTTTTAATTTGATACGTTTGCCTTTCCATCTATAACCTTTTGAAGTAGATTGAGAGAGGCTTTTTTCTTCTGATGAAATTTTCATGAAAAGGGATTATGCGCATTTTAGCGGTACTTTTTAATGTGATTTTTATTATCTTCAGACACAAAATTACTTGAAAGGAGTGAAAGTAACTTTGGAAAATATCGAAGAACTGTGGGATGCAACGCTGGATATCATTAAAGAAAAGTTGAGTAAACCCAGCTTTGACACTTGGCTTAAAAATACGAAAGCTCTTCATTTAGAAAAAAATACAATGGTTATCTCTGCTCCGAATGAATTTACAAAAGACTGGCTGGAAACGCAGTATACCGACTTAATTACACAAACTTTAGAAAAAGTCACGGGAACCCAATTACAAGCAAAATTTATTATTCCAGATTCTGTGGAAGAACCATCCGATCAAAAACCCATGCCTAAGCCGAATATGGATGCAAAAACAGCAGACTCCCCTAAAACCATGCTTAATGATAAATATACATTTGATACGTTTGTTATCGGTGCGGGAAACCGCTTTGCACACGCTGCTTCCTTAGCTGTTGCAGAGGCTCCGGCAAAAGCATATAATCCATTATTTATCTATGGCGGTGTCGGGTTAGGAAAAACACATTTGATGCATGCGATCGGGCATTATGTAAGGGAACATGATAAGAATGCGAAAGTCGTTTATCTCACTTCTGAGAAATTTACGAATGAGTTTATCAATGCGATTATGGAAAATAAATCGAACCATTTCCGTAATAAATACCGCAATATCGATGTGCTTCTTATTGATGATATTCAATTTATTGCTGGAAAAGAATCAACGCAGGAAGAATTTTTCCATACCTTTAATGCCCTGCACGAAGAAAGCAAGCAAATTATTATTTCCAGTGACCGGCCGCCAAAAGAAATTCCTACATTAGAGGATCGTTTACGTTCTCGGTTTGAATGGGGATTGATTACGGATATTACACCTCCTGATTTAGAGACTAGAATTGCTATTTTAAATAAAAAAGCAAAAGCGGAAGGATTAGATATTCCGAATGAGGTGATGCTATATATCGCCAATCAGATTAATACCAATATCCGCGAGTTGGAAGGTGCACTTATTCGTGTTGTTGCTTATTCTTCTTTAGTCAACCAGGATATCGATGCTTCGTTGGCAGCAAATGCATTAAAGGATATTATTCCTAGCAATAAACCAAAAGAAATTACGATTCCTGCCATTCAAGAAGTCGTCGCAGACCGGTACCATATCCGTCTGGAAGATTTCCCTGCAAAAAAACGGACCAAATCTATTGCTTTTCCAAGACAAATTGCTATGTATTTATCAAGGGAAATGACAGATGCATCGTTGCCGAAAATCGGACAGGAGTTTGGCGGAAGAGACCATACAACTGTTATTCATGCCCATGAAAAAATATCCAAAATGCTCGAAACAGATACAGAGCTGGATAAGGATATTGAAGAATTAAAAGAAAAACTGAAATCTTTATAAAAAATATGCAGAAGAACCAAACTGGTTAAACATCCGCTTTATTTTTTTCTTTTCTTTTATACGTAGGGGTTTGTGTAGAATGTGAAAAAAGCGCACCACCTATAAACAGGTTATACACATGTGGAAAACTCTGTTTTTGAGATGCTGTTCTTACTTATCCACAGTAACCACAACCCTTATTACTATTACTTCTGCCTTTTATATTTATAATTAATAAATAATAGAACCGTTTTTGATGAATATAGAAAAAAATAATCTTTTACATGAAGGAGGATATACAAATGCGTTTTACCATACAACGAGATAAACTCATTAATGGTGTACAAGATGTAATGAAAGCAATCTCTTCCAAGACGGTTGTACCGATATTAACCGGAATGAAAATGGAAGTGAGGAAACATGGCGTAACACTTACTGGCAGCGATTCGGATATTTCAATTGAATCGTATATTCCGGCAGAAGATGAAGGAAAAGTAAATGTTGAAAATATTGAAGAAGGGACCATTGTATTACAGGCTAAATATTTCCCTGAAATTGTCCGTAAACTCCCTGAATCACAAGTAGATATCGATGTTGATGAGCAATTTAATGTGAAAATTACTTCCGGCAAATCAGAGTTTAATTTAAATGGACAAAATGCGGATGAATATCCGTTACTTCCACAAGTAGAAACAGAAAATAGTTTTGAAATGCCGATTGATTTATTAAAAAATATGATTAAGCAGACCGTTTTTGCGGTATCAACCATGGAAACCAGACCGATTTTAACCGGAGTAAATATTAAATTGGAAAATCAAAAGCTGGTATTTACAGCTACAGACAGTCATCGTCTGGCAAAAAGAGAAATTCCAATACCGGACGCGAATATGACAATTGAACAAGTTGTTGTTCCTGGTAAAAGTTTGAATGAACTCTCTAAAATATTAAATGATTCCGAGGAAACCATCGAAATCAGTGTGACAAATAATCAGGTTCTTTTCCGGACAAAACACTTAAATTTCCTGTCCCGATTATTGGACGGAAACTATCCAGAAACATCCAGGTTAATTCCGGATCACAGCAAAACGACCATTCAAATTAAAACAACGCCGCTATTAAGATCCATTGAACGTGCTTCTTTATTAGCAAAAGAGGAAAGAAATAATGTGGTTAAATTTACAAATAATGATGATGCCTTAATTGAGATTTCAAGTAATTCCCCGGAAGTGGGAAATGTGGAAGAACAAGTAACTGCAGATAAAGTGGACGGGGAGAATCTAAAAATATCCTTCAGTTCAAAATATATGATTGATGCATTAAAAGCGATTGAGTATGATGAAGTTATCATTGAATTCACAGGGGCAATGCGTCCATTTATCATTCGTCCGATAGAAGACGATTCGATTTTACAACTGATTCTGCCAGTAAGAACCTATTAATTTTTTAACGCGCAACGCATTAAAAAACGGGGATAAGTAAAAATTATACCCAAAGAAATGAAAAGTCCTTTCTTAACGGAAAAGGGCTTTTTCGTTTCTTTGTAAGAAAATATCTAAGTGATACAATTAACAGACAAAACATGACACAAAAAACGAGATTTTTATAAAAATTTATGGATGATATTATTCCTTAAATTAAGTTAATAAAGCGCATTAGCGGAGGGAAAAAAGTAGACTCCTGCGGGAAAGCGCAGTGTTTTTCCGTAGCAGGTTACCCTTTCTCAAAAATATGATTATGCGTCACCTAGAGATGTTGGTGAGGAGCCAAAATATTTTTTCGTTTTCTTTTTTTGTGCTTTTCTTTTAGAAAACAACAGAAAACCCGTTATAAGAAGAGAAAAGGAAAAGAAGAATTCCCCCATTCAAAATGCCCCGGGAACGCCATAACGTATCTTTTTGTATTTATTTGAGGCCTATTCTTCCTTTTTTAATCAATCTTTAGTAAAATAGATAATAGACAAAAACATAAACGTGTCTCCTTCAGAAAAAATGAAGGCAGATAAAACAAACAGAAAGTATTTGGTGATAGCCATGCATGAGCAGATAAAAATAGATACGGAATATATTACGCTTGGACAATGTGTCAAGTTGCTTAATTTTTTGGAGTCCGGTGGAATGGTCAAAGCGTATCTTCAAGATATAGGTGTTGTTATTAATGGTGAACGTGAACACCGCCGCGGCAGGAAACTATATCCGGAAGATGTCCTTGAAATTGATGAAATAGGATCATTTATCATTCTTAAAGAGGAATAAGGCATGCATATAGAACAATTAAAATTAACCAATTACCGCAATTATGAAGCGTTGGATATTACATTCGATGATAAGGTGAACGTTATCATCGGTGAAAATGCCCAGGGAAAAACCAACCTGATGGAAGCTATTTATGTGCTCTCTTTTACCCGTTCCCATCGGACAATGCGGGAAAAAGAGCTCATCCGTTGGGATTCAGATTATGCTATAATAGAGGGAAGGACTACAAAAAGAAATCAATCTGTTCCTCTGCAGGTCTCCATTTCATCCAAAGGAAAAAAAGCAAAAATCAATCATTTAGAACAGCATCGGCTGAGTGACTATATTGGCACAGTGAATGTTGTGATGTTTGCGCCGGAGGATTTAACCATTGTAAAAGGATCTCCGCAGATTCGCCGTCGTTTTATGGATATGGAACTGGGGCAAATCCAGCCCACTTATATATACCATTTATCTCAATACCAAAAAATCCTGAAGCAAAGAAACCATTTATTAAAACAACTGCAACGCAGAAGCAGTGTGGATGAAACGATGTTGGATGTATTAACAGACCAACTAGTTGAGCATGCTTCTTTTTTGTTGGAGAGGCGGTTTATTTATCTGGATTTGCTGCGAAAATGGGCAAAACCAATTCATGAAGGCATCAGTCGCAGTCTGGAAAACTTAGAAATTCAATATGATGCGACAATAAAGGTATCAGAAGAGGCAGATAAGGAGAAAATAACTAGTATCTACCAAGATTCCTTTAAGGATGTGCGCGGGAAAGAGATCGATCGCGGGACGACATTGGTTGGACCGCATCGGGATGACCTTCTTTTTTTTGTGAACGGTAAAAATGTACAAACGTACGGATCGCAAGGACAGCAGCGAACAACAGCATTGTCCATTAAACTGGCTGAAATTGAATTAATTTATCAAGAGGTGGGAGAATATCCGATACTTTTACTGGATGATGTGTTAAGTGAACTGGATGATTACCGCCAGTCCCACTTGTTGAATACCATTCAAGGAAAAGTGCAGACATTTGTTTCTACAACCAATATTGACGGCATTCACCATGAAACATTGAAAAACGCCGAATTGTTTTATATCAGCCAAGGAGTCGCGACAAATTCAAAAGAGCGATAAAGCAGCGGTTCTTTTGAATTTGTGAAAGAAAAGAACCGGACTGAACAAAGAAAGGAAGCGATGGACTATGTTTATTCATATTGGTGATGACAATGTTATTCAATCCCGGGAAGTCGTTTCGATTATTGATTACGAGTTATATACAAATACAACAGGAATATATCAAATGATACAGGGATGGAAGCGGCAAAATAAAGTAACTGGGCCGGAAGAAGAAGCAAAATCCATTATGATTACAGCAGATCATATCTATTTCAGTTCCTTATCTGTTGCTACTTTGCGGAAGCGGACAGGGATATTAACAACCATCAGTAATTTAGACGATTATTCCGAAGAATAATTCTTAAGAAAAGCGCAGAGCGCCTGTTTAAAAACGTAGAGACCCTCGCGTTACAACTGAGATAAAGGAAACACGGCGACGTAAGGAGCCGATGTTGACTTTCACCCGCGGGGCATAAGTGTGACTACGGCTCTGTCTGCGCCTGTCGGCTTGCCAGTCACCGAGTCTTCTTTATCGTAGGGCGTGACGTGAAGTCTCTAAAGTTTGGCGCTCGGAGCTGGACAGCTATATCTTTAGCTTGAGAATTTATATTCGAAAAAAGTTAAACTTTCTTATTTAAGAACAAAAATCAAGAGATTTCTGCCTTGGAATAAGCAGAACCCTCTTTTAAATATAGATTGATGTATTGTAATTCATATAGAAATGAGTGTGAGAAGATGTCGATGGAAGACAGAGTTACAGAAAACCAAGCCTATGATGCTGATCAGATACAAGTCCTTGAAGGTCTGGAAGCGGTTCGCAAAAGACCAGGAATGTACATTGGTTCGACCAGTGAAAAAGGATTGCACCATCTTGTATGGGAGATTGTCGATAATAGTATTGATGAAGCTTTGGCAGGTTATTGTGACCATATTGAAATCACAATTGAAGAAGATAACAGCATTACTGTGACAGATAATGGACGCGGGATTCCTGTTGATATACAGAAGAAAACAGGACGTCCGGCTCTTGAGGTTATTATGACAGTACTTCATGCCGGCGGTAAGTTCGGCGGCGGGGGATATAAGGTTTCCGGCGGACTTCATGGTGTCGGTGCTTCCGTAGTAAACGCGCTTTCCAGCAATTTGGAAGTTTACGTTCACCGTGATGGAAAAATTTATTACCTTTCGTTTAAAAAAGGGGTTCCTCAGGGAGAGATTACGGTTATTGGGGATACAGATATCACAGGAACCGTTACGCATTTCATTCCAGACAGAGAAATTTTTACAGAAACGGTGGAATATAATTACGATACATTGGAACAGCGCTTAAGAGAACTTGCCTTTTTAAACAAAGGATTGCGTATCTCTATTGAAGATAAACGCTCTGACAAAGAGACAGCAACCTATTATTATGAGGGCGGCATCAGCTCTTATGTTAAATTTATTAATCAAAATAAAGAGGAATTGCATGAACCGTTTTTTGCAGAAGGACAGGATCAGGGTATATCTGTCGAAGTCGCCATTCAGTATAATGACGGTTTTACAACCAATTTATATTCCTTTGCCAATAACATTCACACGTATGAGGGCGGTACACATGAAGTCGGTTTTCGTTCAGGGCTGACACGTGCTATTAATGATTATGCGAAAAAGAACAGTTTATTAAAGGACAGTGAATCCAATCTATCCGGAGAAGATGTGCGGGAAGGACTGACAGCTATTGTGTCTATAAAGCATCCTGACCCGCAATTTGAAGGACAGACGAAAACAAAACTGGGTAACAGTGAAGTGCGTGCCATTACAGATGGCGTATTTTCTGAGTCCTTTTCTAAATTCCTTTATGAAAATCCAACTACTGCAAAAATTATTGTGGAAAAAGGATTAATGGCATCCAGAGCACGATTGGCTGCAAAGAAAGCCAGAGAACTGACGCGCCGTAAAAGTGCACTGGACGTAACCAGTCTGCCTGGGAAATTAGCGGATTGCTCTTCCAAAGATGCCTCTAAAAGCGAGTTGTATATTGTAGAGGGCGACTCTGCCGGCGGTTCTGCTAAATCCGGAAGAGACCGTCATTATCAGGCTATTCTTCCTTTACGCGGAAAGATTTTAAATGTCGAAAAAGCACGCCTGGACCGGATTTTATCGAATAATGAAGTACGGGCTATGATTACAGCGTTAGGAACAGGTATCGGCGAAGAGTTTGATATTACAAAAGCACGGTATCATAAAGTTGTGATTATGACAGATGCCGATGTCGACGGAGCGCATATCAGAACATTATTATTAACATTTTTCTACCGGTATATGCGTCCGTTACTGGAGTATGGCTATATTTATATTGCGCAGCCGCCGCTTTACCAGATTAAGCAGGGCAAAGCAGTGCATTACGTTTATTCTGATAAAGAGCTGGATGCACTGCTGGAGGAGATTCCAAAGGCACCAAAACCCGGTATCCAACGGTATAAAGGACTTGGAGAAATGAATGCAGACCAGCTTTGGGATACAACGATGAACCCAGATTCACGTACCCTGCTGCAAGTAGAGCTGAGTGATGCCATTGATGCGGATCTGGTTTTTGATATGTTAATGGGTGATAAAGTAGAACCGCGCCGCAACTTTATCGAGGAAAATGCCCAATACGTGCAAAACCTGGATATTTAAAATTATTTTACCGAAAAGAAAGATTCAAGGAAATCACTGACTTTAGAGTGATTGGGAGGTTATCAGACTATGGCAGAGGAAAATCGTCCGAGTGTCCAAGAAATAAATATTAGTAATGAGATGCGTACATCCTTCTTAGATTATGCAATGAGTGTTATTGTGTCCCGGGCATTACCTGATGTGCGGGACGGTATGAAGCCTGTACATCGTCGAATTCTATATGCAATGAATGATTTGGGAATGCACTCAGACAAAGCATTTAAAAAATCAGCACGTATTGTCGGAGAAGTTATCGGGAAGTACCATCCGCATGGCGATTCAGCTGTTTATGAAACAATGGTAAGAATGGCACAGGATTTCAGTTATCGTTATATGCTCGTAGACGGGCATGGCAACTTTGGATCTGTCGACGGTGATTCTGCCGCAGCAATGCGTTATACAGAAGCACGTATGTCTAAGATTTCCATGGAACTTCTGCGTGATATTAACAAAGATACGATAGATTATCAGGATAACTATGACGGTGCCGAGCGGGAACCAATTGTCTTTCCAGCCCGTTTTCCGAACCTTCTTGTGAATGGAACATCAGGGATTGCAGTCGGGATGGCGACGAATATCCCGCCGCATCATTTAGGAGAAACAATTGATGCCGTATTGGCAGTAAGTAAAAATCCAGATATCACGATAGATGAGATTATGGAGCACCATCTGCCCGGCCCTGATTTTCCGACTGCAGGCCAGATATTGGGGAGAAGCGGTATTCGTAAAGCCTATGAAACTGGAAAAGGGTCTATCACCGTTCGTGCCAAGCTTGATATTGAACAAGGGAAGAATGATAAAGAAACCATTATTGTTACAGAGCTTCCTTATCAAGTGAACAAAGCAAGACTGATTGAAAAAATAGCAGAACTTGTCCGTGATAAAAAAATTGATGGCATAACAGACCTCCGTGATGAAACAGACCGTAACGGAATGCGGGTTGTGATTGAACTGAGAAGGGACGCAAATGCAAATGTCGTATTAAACAATCTGTATAAACATACGGCTTTACAAACTACATTTGGTATAAACATACTTGCGTTAGTGGATGGACGTCCCCAGGTATTAACGGTGAAACAGTGTCTGGAGTATTATTTAGAACATCAAAAAGTCATTATCAAGCGCCGGACAGCTTTTGAATTAAATAAAGCGGAAGCACGTGCGCATATTCTGGAAGGTCTGCGTGTTGCATTGGATCATTTGGATGAAGTTATTTCCTTAATCCGTAACTCCAAAACAGCAGATGTAGCGAGAGATGGATTAATGGAACGTTACCAGCTTTCAGAGAAACAGGCACAAGCTATTTTAGATATGCGTCTCCAGCGTTTAACAGGCTTAGAGCGTGAAAAGATTGAAGATGAATATAAAGAACTTCAGGAATTAATTGCTGAATTAAAAGCCATTTTAGCTGATGACGAAAAAGTATTGGAAATCATCCGGGAAGAACTTACGGAGATTAAAGAGAAGTTTCACGATGAACGCCGTACAGAAATTGTTGCCGGCGGTGCCGGTTTCCTTGAAGATGAAGACCTGATTCCGGAAGAAAATATTGTGATAACCTTGACGCATCAAGGTTATATTAAACGATTACCGGCGTCTACCTATCGGACACAGCGCCGCGGCGGAAGAGGTATCCAAGGAATGGGCACCAATGAAGATGACTTTGTAGAACATCTTGTATCCACTTCAACGCACGATACCGTTCTTTTCTTTACAAACAAAGGGAAGGTATATAAAACAAAAGGGTACGAGGTTCCAGAGTTTAACCGTACAGCAAAAGGTATCCCAATGATTAACCTGCTGCAGGTGGAAAAAGGAGAATGGGTGAACGCTGTCATCTCCGTATCTGAATTTGATGAGGATTACTACTTGTTCTTTACAACCAAGCACGGCATTGCAAAGCGGACGGCTCTTGAGAAATTCAAGAATATCCGTAAAGGCGGCCTGATTGCTGTAAACTTGCGGGAAGATGATGAATTAATTTCTGTCCGGATGACTGATGGCGAAAAAGAAATGATGATTGCTACGAAAAACGGTTATTTAATCCGTTTTGAAGAAGAGCAGATGCGGCCAATGGGAAGAACAGCAGCCGGCGTCAAGGGTATATCTTTACGCGAAGATGACGAGGTTGTTTCCATGGAAATACTGGAAGAAGGATCTAAGATTCTTCATGTAACCAGTAAAGGTTTTGGAAAACAGACACCAGAAGATGAATATCGCCGTATTAACCGTGGCGGTAAAGGGGTATTCACTTGTAAACTGGATGACAAAACCGGACATGTCGTTGATGTGAAGGCTATTCGGGGTGATGAAGATTTAATGCTCATCACGATTGCCGGCGTGTTAATTCGCATTCAAGTATCCGATATTTCACAAACTGGCAGAAATACCAAAGGGGTACACTTGATTCGCCTGCAGGAAGAAGAGGAAGTAGCGACTGTAGCGCGAATTGAGAAAGAAGAAGAGGAAGAAATAGAGGAAATAGAGGAAATAGAGGAAATAGAACCATCTGATTTAGAAGAAGAAAACGGAGCAGATGATACAAACGAAGACTAAATGCGTTTGACGGAGGCTTTTAATCGTAAATGTCTCTGATATAAACAAAAGAAACGGCTGAGAGAATCAGATTCTCTCAGCCGTTTCTTTTCAAATTAGTCTTCCAGTACATCTGCCAGAATTTTATCTGCATCACTGTTTAACAAGTTACGAGGAACGGTTTTATCGATGTTTTTATTAAAGTAAGATTTCAATGGTTCTACTTCATTTTTTTCACCGACAAGATAAATTTGTTCCCAATCTCTTTGGCCAGCTCTTTTTTCCAATTTCGCAACAAGCGCTTTGAACCAGCGTTGTTGATGTTCTTTTACACGTTCTTTAAACTCATCTTTTTTTGCCCCGCCTTGTCTAACATCATTACCTTGAGGGCCTTCGTGTTGGCGCCAGTCATTGGTATTTAAGTCCAAAGTATAATGGGATTGGTCTACCAGTGTTCCTAATTCTGTTTCCAGAACGGTAACCTCGTCTTGTTGAATGACAATAACGCCTGTATAAGGATATTCTTTTTCTAATTTTTTCAGTTGGTCGAGAACCGGTTCATTTTCCCAATGAAATTCCGTTTTAACAGGGACGTGCAGTGCTTGTGAAAACCACAAATCCTCATCTGCTGTACCGAAGAGAACCAAACCTCTGTATAAACCTTTTTCCGCTTCTCTTTCGTTAACTTCATTTTCTACCTTTTGACGGATTGTTTTGGATTGATTCTTTTCTTCATGAGAGCTGCTTTCCTGGGTTGCATCCGCCAGTTCTTTCAGCCCATTTTTTAATTCAATTCTCCATGCTCCGCCTTGTTGTTCAGGATCGCGGTGATCTGTATTCAGATACATGGAAAGCACCTTTTGCGGTTCTTCATAACTGATTTGTTTCAATTTCTTGATTTTATCTTGTAAGAGCATGTGTGTCACTCTCCTCCTTCAAAATTTTTAATCGTTTTATTGTTTTCTTTCTTTGTTCGCAGAGCATTACCAGCCAAAAATCTTCTTCATGGAAAGAAGACTTGCTTAACTGTTTTACCCTCAGACTGTAAGCCCTAAACATGAAAGGAATCCTCTATTTCTGTGATAAAAAACAAGGGATGGTTTGTATTTTATCCAGTTAGGGAATTTATAATAAAATGATTGGTTGTTACTTAAGTAACGATTTAGTTTTATATCTTAGAAACTCAACTTACGCACTTTAAAAAGTAACTTTCTTATTTTTAATAACATAGAGAAGAGGGTTAGAATGAATAAAACGAAATTTCGGATATCCGTTCGTGACAGCTTCTGGTTTCTCCCGATTGTATACGGTTTATGCTCAATGGGCGCAGCAGGAGCTGTGACAGCATTGGATGTTTGGCTGGTCCCCAGCGTATCCAGCAGCATACCGGATATTTTACTTACCGGCCAAAGTATAGCAAAACAGCTTTACGCTGCCTTGATTACAGCAATGCTGACGATGACAACGGTAAGTTTCTCAACAATTATGGTGATGCTGACAACATATTCTTCTCAGTTTTCACCCCGAGCTTTGGAAGACTTTATGCAGAGTAAAATCACCCAACACGTTTTAGGTGTCTATACGTTTGGTTTTATATTTGTACTGATCAATTTATGGTTATTAACAGAAACAAACCAACAAGATTTGTTGAGTCCTTTCTTCACTGTTGTTATAACGATTATTACGCTTGCATTTTTTATTTTGTTTATCCATTTTTCCGCACGTTGGGCGCAAGTGAATTTTCTGATTGGCGTCATACGTAATAAAACGTTGGAATTAATAAAAGAAACCTTTGCAGAAAGAACATATGGACAACATCAGCATTGGGATCACTCGCAAGTTCAAAACATTAGAGAAAAGGATAGTAAAACGATTCATGCGAGGCGTTCTGGCTACGTACAGAAAGTGAATTATAACTATCTAATTAAATGGGCCAGCACTAATAATATGGTGTTAGAAGCAACGTTTCAGGTTGGCGATTATGTCCCTGAAGGATTACCGGTTTTTTATTTTTGGGATGTTGGGGACAGAAAAGATAATTTAGCGGAACACGACGATTTTTTAGTTATCGGCGGTGAACGGACTGATCTTCAGGATATTGGATTTTCCATTCAAAAATTAGTGGAGATAGCTGTGAAGGCTTTGTCCACTGGTATGAATGATCCGAATACAGCAATTAACTGTATACACCGTATTGGCAGTTTACTATCGGAGTTAGCTGGTAATTATTATCCTGTTACCTATTTTTCGGATAATCATGGCGATTTGCGATTAATTATGGAACAAAAGAATTTTCGGGATTACTTATTTAAAAGTTTTTATCAAATTAAACATTATGGAAAAGATGATATCTCCGTTATATATAGCATTATAGATACGTTATATAAGGTTACTGTCGTTAGTGAGGCGTCGATTCAAAAAGAAGTATGGAATTTCGCAAAATATGTTTTAGAAGCGGTAGATATAGAAAATCTGTCGTCACTGGATTATCAGCATCTGAAAAGCATAACAGAAAAATTTGCGGATTTTTGCGGGGAAGAATTAGATTGGGAATCTTCGAAAGGATGATAGCTTGACATCATATGCTTTGTAAGCGAAGCAGCGTAACGGGGCTGTTTAGATAGCAAGGAATTCAATGAAGGGATTTTAGCAGCAATCCCCATAGGCTGGATAGCGCGTTATAAGTAGGGACCACCGGAAAACGATGATGAGGATAACCGGTGGTTCATTTTTATCACGGAAAAGCGCCTGTTATTTATTCCTTGAAATCAATATTTTCGAATAAACGTTCTCCAATCAGTGCTGGCGTTTTTTTACGGGTTATTTTTAAAAAATGGGCAATGAAGGGGTATTCTTTATCCGTCTTCATTTGTATCAGTTCGCCCCACCACTCTGTTTCATAACGGCAGATCATACTCAGCTGAAACAAAAGAAGGTAATGGGCAAGAATTTCTGAATAAGGAAAATAGTTTGCTCGATTAGCTGGAAAATAGACCAATTCATTTTCCATATGATAACGAAAAGGTCCGTTCCAATCCTGGATTGGTGCTATCAAATCAACCTGCAGTGCTTCTTTTTGTTGCTGAATAGCTTGAATCGGAGGCAAAAAACACCGGATCCGTTCTATAAATGTCTCCTCTTTTAAATGAAAACCATCTAAAATCCGATTTGGAAAGCGGAGCTGGGTACTGTTTTTTTCTCCGACTGCAATCAAGGATTCTTCCTGATGAAGCTGCCAGAGATTGCTTAATTCAGGGATGGAACATAATAATAAACGCATCGAAACACGTTCTAACGGGAAAGGGTGATGGGAAAACAAGTAACGGCTGACATACGGAAATAATCCCTTTTGCTGTATTTTGACCTCATCCTCGATAAAACGATAATCTTTGCGTTTTCGTTTCCGTGCAGTCAGACCATGCGCAAGAACAGCTGTTGTTTCCGGATAATCCGGGCATTCGGTTAAGAGCCACCCTTTTAAAAAATGCGTCATGCCGTAAAATGATAGAACCGGCTGTACAAGAATATTACTCGTTCTGCTTGATTCCATGAAAATCATTCCATTATGGATATAATGTCTAAAAGCAGCGCTGTTTTGATAGCTTTTTGCTGCTGATTCATTTAAAAAGGAGTAGCTTTTTTTTAGATAGCGTTGTGCATTTTCTTCTGCAGTTAAGAAAGCATATATGTCTTCATGATGCATCATTACCCCAGCTCCGTTACTATTGAAATATTTCGAATCTATTCTCTTTTTCTTCTTCTATGTTGAGTGCTTGAAAAAGCGGAAAGAATAGCGTAATGTAAATAAAAATAGATTTTTGCTACTACTTTTGCAAGCTTGGTACTTTTTAGCAGTTTTGCCGTTATCACATGTGGATATACTTGAAAAAACGGTATTTTGGAGCCAAATGAAGTGAAAGTATGTTGGCAATTCAATGATTGGAGGATGAGCTAACAATGAGAGAAGATAAATTTGCAAAAGAAGGTTTAACATTTGATGATGTATTGCTTCTTCCGGCTGAATCAGAGGTTTTACCAAACCAGGTTGATTTAAGTGTGGATTTAACATCAAATTTAAAATTAAAATCCCCATTCATCAGCGCTGGAATGGATACTGTAACAGAGGCGGAAATGGCCATTTCCATGGCACGTCAAGGCGGTTTTGGAGTTATTCATAAAAACATGTCCATTGAACAGCAAGCTGAAGAAGTAGACCGTGTAAAACGCTCTGAAAGTGGTGTTATTACAAACCCATTCTTCCTAACTCCTGAGCATCAAGTATATGACGCTGAGCATTTGATGGGTAAATACCGCATTTCAGGAGTTCCAATTGTAAATAATACCCTCGAACAACAGCTCGTCGGTATTTTAACCAATCGTGATTTACGTTTTATCGAGGATTATTCCATCCTGATTTCGGAAGTGATGACTACAGAGGAATTGGTAACCGCACCGGTGGGAACAACACTGGATGAAGCGGAAAAACTGCTGCAGAAATATAAAATTGAAAAACTGCCTCTAGTGGACGACCAGAGGATTCTAAAAGGATTAATCACGATTAAAGATATTGAAAAGGTCATTGAATTTCCAAATGCAGCAAAAGACGCGCAAGGACGCTTAATTGCGGCAGCTGCAGTTGGTGTGACAGGGGATGCCATGACACGGATTGAAAAATTAGTGGATGTCGGTGTCGATGCTATTGTGATTGATACAGCTCATGGCCATTCTAAAGGCGTTCTGGAACAACTAGCACGGATTCGAGAGGCATATCCTGATTTGGCCATTATTGCAGGAAATGTTGCTACAGAAGAAGGAACAAGAGCTTTAATTGAAGCAGGAGCATCGGTTGTCAAGGTGGGTATTGGTCCTGGATCTATCTGTACAACACGAGTGGTTTCCGGTGTCGGTGTACCACAGATTACAGCGGTTTATGATTGTGCACTGGCAGCGAAAGAATACGACGTACCGATTATTGCAGATGGCGGCGTAAAGTATTCCGGAGATATTGTGAAAGCTTTGGCTTCAGGAGCACATGCCGTAATGCTGGGAAGTATTTTTGCAGGGACAGCAGAAAGCCCTGGAGATACAGAAATTTTCCAAGGACGCCAGTATAAAGTGTACCGCGGCATGGGATCGGTCGGAGCAATGCAGGCAGGATCTAAAGACCGTTATTTCCAAAGTGAATCAGACAATAAAAAACTAGTTCCAGAGGGGATTGAAGGCCGCATCGCTTATAAAGGAACGTTAGAAGATACCTTCCATCAGCTGACTGGCGGTTTACGTTCCGGCATGGGTTATTGTGGAACCCCAAATTTAGAAAGCTTAAGAAATGATGCCCGATTTATCCGTATTACAGGAGCCGGGTTAAAAGAAAGTCATCCGCATGATGTACAAATTACAAAAGAATCACCGAATTATTTTATGCAATAAGTTCCTGATCAAAAGCCGGTCTTACGGGACTTTTGAAGCTCTTTTGTAAGAGTTGTATCAGGCAATGGATATTGATGACAATATTGTGTCATACGGTCATAAAAAAAATAGATGGAGCATGTTGCTCCATCTATTTTTTTATAAATTTTTATGGTAAAATGTGAATCATGCTTAGCAGAATACATATTTGCAGACGGCTATATTATTAAACGGGGGTAAGAAATTGTGAGAAAGTCTATAAATAAATTATTTCTTTTGGTGGTTGCAGCAGCACTTGTTTTTACATCTTTGGTTATACCATCCATATCTGTTCACGCAGAAGAGTTGGATCTTGAGGCAGAATCGGCTATTTTAGTGGATGCAGAAACGGGGAAAGTTTTATATGCGAAAGACCCAGATATGGCTTTACCTCCTGCTAGCATGACGAAAATAATGACAGAATATCTTGTTTGGGAAGCAGTTGAAAATGGAGATATTTCTTGGGATACAACAACTCAAGTGAGTGATTATGCATATGAAGTATCCAGTAATGTTGACTCTTCAGGAATTGGATTAACACAGCAGCAGGATTACACGGTAGAAGATCTATATGCGGCAATGGCGATTAATTCAGATAATGGGGCATCCATTGCCTTAGCAGAGTTAATTGCAGGGTCTGAAAGTGAATTTGTTGAAATGATGAATGCAAAGGGAGAAGAATTAGGTCTTCCTGAATTTAAATTTGTGAACTCCACCGGACTGGATAATGAGAGTTTAGGGGATAATTATCCGGAAGGAACAAGTCCAAATGATACCAACCTGTTATCAGCGCGTTCTTCGGCTATGTTAGGATCTGCTCTGGTAAATGACTATCCGGAAGCATTGGATATTTCCAGTATTCCGAGTACAGAGTTTGACGGCAGAACGATAGAGAACTGGAATTATATGCTGGACCATGATTCCGTGAATTTGGAACAGTATTTTTATGAAGGTGTAGATGGCTTAAAAACAGGCCATACGGAACTTGCAGGTTATGCTTTCACAGGAACAGCAGAACGTGATGGAAGACGCCTTATTACGGTGGTAATGAAAACAGACAGTATTGAAAAGCGGTTTGAAGAAACAGCAAAATTGTTAGATTATGGTTTTGATGAATTTGAAACGCAAGAATTATTCCCTGCAGGATATCAACAAGAAGGCGAAGAAACATTTCCTGTAGCCAGAGGAAAAGAGAGAGAAGTTAATGTTGGTATTAATGAAGCTATCCATGTCCCTCTAAAATCAGGGGAGGAAGAGTTATACCATTTAGAATACACGATGAATGAAGATAGACTGAATGATGATGGCGAACTAGAAGCCCCTGTTGAAGCGGACGAAGTAATCGGTACAGTGAATGTAGTCTATGACGGGGAAGAAGAAGACCATGGCTATCTTTCAGATGAAGTAAGTAAGGAAAGCTATGATTTAGTGGCGATGGATGACGTAGAGCAATCAAACTGGTTTATGCTTACGTTACAATCAATCGGTGACTTCTTTGTAAATATGTTCCAAGGTGCTTTTAATTGGGTAAAAGGACTTTTTAGCTGATTTTGATAAGAATCCTTGCAACCTGATGTAAAATAGCTTATGATTATTTACAATAATAATGATTGATGTGTTGATAGGAACTAGTAACTGTCTGATTCTATCTGACAGAGAGCTGATGCCTGGTGCAAATCAGCGTTAGAATACAGTGAATCCATCCTGGAGCATGCTTATAGAAATGAGTTGGACTCATGAAGTAGGCGCGGAGATACGACGTTATTCGTATGTAAAGCTGGAAGAATTCGTGTGGATTCTTTAATCAGGGTGGCAACGCGGGAAATACACTCTCGTCCCTTTCTATAGAAGGGACGGGAGTTTTTTAATAGTAAAAAAATGTAGGAGGTAATGTTACTATGTTAGATATGAAATATGTCCGCAATAACTTTGAAGAAGTGAAGAGAAAACTCACGCATCGCGGAGAGGACCTTAGTGAATTAGATCGTTTTGGCGAACTTGATGTAAAAAGACGGAAGTTAATTGCCGAAACGGAAAAGTTGAAAGCCAAGCGTAATGAAGTGTCTAAGGAGATTTCCGTTTTAAAAAGAGAGAAAAAGGATGCAGAAGAAGCAATTGCTTCTATGCGTAAAGTTGGCGATGAAATAGCAAACTTCGATAAAGAATTAAAAGAAATTGAAGAAAATCTAGAGCAGATTATGCTTTCTATCCCTAATTTACCGCATGAAAGCGTGCCTGCAGGAGAAGATGAAGATGATAACGTGGAGGTACGCAGCTGGGGCACAGTGCCGGCATTTTCATTTGAAACACAGCCGCACTGGGATGTGGCGAGCCATTTAGATATTCTGGACTTTGAACGGGCAGCCAAAGTCACAGGAAGCCGTTTTGTCTTCTATAAAGGGTTAGGAGCGAGACTCGAGCGTGCATTATTAAACTTTATGATGGATCTGCACGCAGATAAACACGGCTATCAAGAAATGCTGCCTCCTTACATTGTGAACCGGATGAGCATGACAGGTACAGGACAGCTTCCTAAATTTGAAGAAGATGCTTTTAAGCTGGAAGACTGGGATTACTTTCTAGTACCGACAGCAGAAGTTCCTGTGACCAACTATCATCGCGAGGAAATTTTAACAGCTGCTGATTTGCCAAAGAAATATGTTGCCTTTAGTGCCAGTTTCCGTTCTGAAGCCGGTTCTGCCGGAAGAGACACACGCGGTTTGATTCGCCAGCATCAATTTAATAAAGTAGAGCTTGTGAATTTTGTAAAACCGGAAGATTCTTATGACACCTTGGAAAAACTGACAGGTGAAGCGGAAATAGTATTGCAGCTGTTAGGGCTCCCTTATCGTGTTATGAGCATGTGTACAGGTGATTTAGGCTTCACAGCAGCGAAAAAATACGATATTGAAGTATGGATTCCAAGCCAGGAGACGTATCGTGAAATTTCTTCTTGCTCTAATTTTGAAGATTTCCAAGCGCGTCGTGCCGGCATTCGCTTCCGCCGTGAAGCAAATGAAAAACCAGAATTTGTTCATACGCTCAATGGATCTGGTCTGGCCTTAGGCCGTACGGTGGCAGCTATATTAGAGAATTGCCAGCAGGCAGACGGCAGCGTCGTTGTACCGGAAGTACTGCGTCCGTATATGGGCGGTATAGAAGTGATGGGTCAATAATATAAAAGTGCTGAGAGGCTTTCCTTTTTGGGAAGCCTTTTATGTATTACCCAGTATAACAGGATGAGCGCAAGCCAGCGGAAAGTGTAGTGTTTTTCTATAGCGGTCATATTAGCCTGGCAACATGACCGCGCTTACTCACTTCACTGAACGAATGTTGTAAAACCCCGTTGAATAAAGTTTCGCTTGATGAACTTTGTTGACAAATTATATTCTTAGATGCTATAGTATATCATGTTCACGCAAGAGAGAACTTTTAATAATTCATGGAGGTATACCCAAGTCCGGCTGAAGGGATCGGTCTTGAAAACCGAGAGGCGGGTCAAACCGCGCGGGGGTTCGAATCCCTCTACCTCCTCCATTTAAAACAACCATCATGATGAATAGATAAAACCCGCAGCTTTTGAACTGCGGGTTTTCTGATTATCTTATACTTATTCTCTATCTTTTTTCTCCATTAACTCTTCCAGCAGCTGCTTTGGCAGCGGGAAGCGTTTGTTATCCAGCGGGAGAAAATCGAGATCGCTATCTGATTGTTTGTCTGTTTTTTCTCCGTTGACTTCTGTATGAAGGAACTCCATTTTCTCATCTAATTGATTGGCAATATTCGCGCTGTTGGTCAACTCTTCGACAAGATGTGCCGGTACTTCCCCATCATATTTATAATAAATTTTATGCTCCAGGCTTGCCCAGAAATCCATGGCAACGGTGCGAATTTGAATTTCAATATATACTTCTTCCTGACGGTCAGATAAAAAGACAGGGATCGCTAAAATCAGATGCAGGCTTTTATAGCCATTTGATTTTGGATTTTTTATATAATCTTTCATTTCCATTACTTTTATATCTTGCTGCCCTTGAATAATTTCACTGATTTTATAAATATCAGTGATAAATGAGCAGACAATCCGAATCCCGGCGATATCTTTGATTGCATGCTTAATAGATGCTTCAGTAATGGAGACATTTTTACGCTGGCACTTTCGTAAAATGCTTTCCGGTGATTTGATACGGGATTTTAAATGTTCAATCGGATTATAGTCATGAATATGCTCAAATTCTTCCTGGAGAATGTTCAGTTTTGTATTAATTTCATCCAGTCCGAATTTATAGCTGAGCATAAAACGTGTCAGTTCTTTTCGTACCTTTTTTAATTGATGTAATTGTTTTGATTCATCCATTGATAAAATTCCTTTCTGACATCTATTCATGTACAATAATAAGTATAGCAAAGATTATTTTATAAGGCAGATAAAAAAGCGCTGGAATCAAATTGCCTTGACAAAAGTGTGGCAAGGTCTTATAGTACAATGCAATATCATAAAAATGACGTTGAACGGACCAGTAATTGATGTGTATTTACCAAAGAGAGGAAATCCTGCGGCTGTGAGATTTCTGTAAATACGTTGATGAACCTATCCGGGAGTTAGTCAGCACATGCTGACTGCAGCATGCTGCATTATCAATGAGAGTGGATGAACTTTGATCAAAAAAGGTGGTACCGCGGAATAATACTGATTCCGTCCTTTGTATAGGATGTGTAATCAGTTTTTTTATGGTTATTGGAATATTACTGAATAAACAAAAGGAAAAAGAAACACACAGGAGGAAAATATATGGACAAGACAATTGCATTTTTTGGAGCAGGAAATTTAGCAGAGGCAATTATTGCCGGAATTACACGTAAGAATGTCGTTACAAATGAACAGGTGCTAGTGACCAATCGCAGTGATCAAGAACGATTAGATTTGATTGCCGAAAAATATGGTGTGATATGCAACCAGGATAAAGAAGAGATGATTCAGGAAGCAGATATCATTATATTAGCGATGAAGCCTAAGGATGCGGGTGACTATTTAAATTGGCTTCAAGATCATATACAGCCGCATCACATAGTTATTTCTGTAATTGCAGGGTTATCGATTGAGCAGATAGAAAAAACGCTTGGAGAGGGTGTTCCTGTTATTCGGACAATGCCGAATACTTCAGCATTGATTAGCCAATCCGCTACAGCCATTGCGAAAGGAACGCATGTTGATCTGAGTCAGCTTTATTTTGCTGAAGAATTATTCCAGACAGTCGGTACAACAAAAATTGTCGATGAGGAGCAGATGCACACTATTACAGCCATTGCAGGGAGCGGCCCGGCATTTTTCTATTATATGGTGGAATCCATGGAAAAAGCGGCTATCGAAGCAGGATTGGACCGGGACACAGCATTGGAACTGTTAACACAGACGGTTATTGGCTCAGGAAAAATGCTGGAGTCATCTGGTGAAGATCCGGAACAGCTGCGTAAAAATATTACCAGTCCGTCTGGAACAACAGAAGCTGGGTTAAATCAGTTGATGGAGGGCGGATTCGATAAACTCATTAAAGCATGTGTAGATGGTGCCAGAGAACGGTCGATTGATATAACCAATGCACAAAAATAGTTTCTAAACACGCACGAAGAGAAGAGGGGAAACCGATGCATACACCGGACTGCAGTTATTGTGGAAAGAGATGGGGGTACGGGCAGACTTTTAAACAGGTATTTAAGATGAAAATGATCTGTCCGCACTGCGGGAAAGAAAATTATTATCAAGCAAATAAAAAAAACAGCTGGATTCCGTTATTAGCCATTCCTGTTTATTTAGGATTGGTTCTTTTGTTGAATCTGTCCTCTACGGGGATTATTCTGCTTGGTTGTCTGCTCATGATTCTTCATATTTTCACGATTCCATACCGGACAAGGTTACAGAAAGCAGGAAAATAAATGAAACAGGATGCTATGCAAAATGGACAAGGTTTAGTATAATACGATTGTTCGCTTGTTTTCAGAAGGCGGATATTGCAATATAATCGGGCAGATGTGCCTGCTTGATTATATGTAAAAGCCCCAGTAGCTCAGGGGATAGAGCATCGGTTTCCTAAACCGTGTGTCGCAGGTTCGAATCCTGCCTGGGGCGTAAGTTTAACACTCAACCAACAAAAACGGTCACGGATTGGTCACTTTGGCCATATCTAGCAGTATACGTCTAAGAATAGGGTTAAGAAGAAACGCCCCTCCGTTTGGTCTATGTAAATAGACGGAGAGGCGTTTCTTCTTGTTGTTTAAGCTGCAACGTTATCCGTTGATTTATCTTTCTTAATAACACCCATAAGTCCAGCGATACCAATCAAAACGGCGGAGACCAGATAAAACATAGAAATGCTGATAAGTCCACCAACTGCAGAAATTAATAATAATATCCCGCCTATTTTTGCTTTGGATTTCACTACGACTGAACCGACAATAGCTAATGCTGAAAATAAAAATGCAGCCCAGCCAAGTCCGGTGACTTCACTTGTACCCGATTCACTGAAAGCAGCATCAATCCCGCCTACCATTAGAGCAAGTATGGCAGCACCAAAACCAATAATTCCTCCAATTAAACCAAGTACAAATTCTGTAGTTCTCACTTTGAACCAACTCCTTTATTCATATTTTTATTTATATAACACAGCAGTTGCTGTATTACTAACGATTCATTTGTTTGAAAAGCTTAGCTACGGTTTTATGTATAAGACAATAAAGTCCTTGATCCATATAGGCGAACTATTTGAATTAAGGAACTAGTATTTAATTGTATGCATATGAATAAAGTATTTTTATTCAGTGTTAAAATTTAAAATAGAATAAATAAATTGTATCATGATTGTATCATATAAACATAGAGTCAAAAAATATAGATAAATAATAATTGGGTATTTATTCATGGTTTTAGTTATAAAAACCTACAATCAAATATAGTTAATCAAAATGACATCCGACAATTTTACCAAAAATAACATGGACAATATATAATATATTGACGAAGGGTTCCTAATTGGCTATCATTTACACGAGTTTAAAATAATGACGAGACGAAATGTATCAGTCTTGCGGATGGAGGAGAAACATGAGTAAAAAATACGGAATTATTTTTTTGTTCTTAATTTTATGTGTAGGATTAATTGGATGCAGCTCAGACGCTAGTTCTAGCGGCGGTGAAAATGGAGATGTCGAAGTTGAAATTGACAATGCATCCTATGTTTTAGCAGATGAGGGTGGTACTTCTACTGATGATAATACAGGCATGCTGGCTGTTGAATTTGCAGTTACTAATAATAATGAATATCCTATTACGATCTCACCACATGATGGAATAAAGTTAGACGATGAAGGGGAACAAAAAAGCCCGCAAACGGATTTGTATAATGATAAAGTTGACCTGGATAGCACGTTTACAGGAGATATTGGAGCTGAGAAAATGGCAAAAATAACTTCTATTTTTTATGTTGAAAAAGATAAAGCGTATGAAGTTAGAATGAGTCCTTTTTCAACAAATGCTGACGCTGATATTGAAGATGTAACAGTTGCATTAGATACAGCAGAATTCTCCGATAGTTTTGATGCCCTTAACGAACCAGAAGAGGCATTGTCAGCCTATATTGATACGATCTATTTGGATCAGGAAAACGACGATTATGAAAGGTTAGTTTCAGCAGATAAAGAAGCCTTACAAGAAGAAGCAAAAGATTTATTTGCAGATAGAATGGATTCGGCGTTTATGATGAGTGTGCCAGAAGAGGAAATTGACAAAAATTACGAAACATATAAATCATTGCTAACGGATGAAGCGGAAATCACAACAGAGACCATTGCCAATGCAAACAATAAAGCCGTTGTCACTGTAGACTATGCCACACTGCCATTGGACCTACATGAACCGGTAAGTGATTACTCGGACGAATATATAGATAACCAGGATGATTTTGATTACGATAGCGATGAGATGGAAGAATATGCCCTATCGAATTTTGATAACATTTTAAATGATATTGAACCGGAAACATCACGTGAAACATTGGAAATTTTAATGGTTAACGAAGATGGTAAATGGTCTGTTGATACATCTGACTGGAATAGTGAACTATTAGCTGAGGCTTTTTCAGAAGGTTACGTATATTAAGGAGATGATGAGATAGTGAAAAGAAAATGGCTATATATTCTGATTGCTTCACTAGCTTGCGTTATTATAGCTATCCTTGTTACTCTCCAACAACTTAGTAAGCCAGATAAAGTCGTTCAAACATTCGATGAAGCAATTGCGGAGGAAAGTTCTGAACCATTAAATGATATGCTTGTTGTAGATGATGATGCAGAAATAAATAATGATTCCATTCAACCCATGCTTGAATATCTGAAGAAAAATAATAGCAGTCATCAAGTGATTAAAGATGGGTTAAATGAACAAATTGAAAAAGATAATTTTTCTGCAACCAGTCAGCAAATCAGTTTAGTAGAGGATGGGAAAAAGTGGGGTATTTATCCCGATTATAAATTGCATGTTAATACGGCTTTTATTAAAGTAAGCGGGCAAAACGAAAATGATGAGGTAAATCTTCAAATGGAAGGCCTGGAAAATACAATAGAGGAAAATGATGATGGTGTTTACGGTCCCATTTTACCAGGTGACCATCAGGTTGCTCTTACGATTCAGAATAATTTAGGAAGCCTTACAGATGAGCGTCAAATAGATATATGGGGAAATGATCAAGTCAGTTTAATTATTGATACGGATAAACTGGTGAAGGAAGACGAAACGATACAGCGAGATATTATGGCGGCCCTTGATACATTTAATAGTGATATGTCAAAGTGGACGACATCCGAATTTGATTTATCGACATTTACAAATGTAGCGGGAGTGATGGAGAGCGATCAAATGATGGTGGACAGTGAATTTGAGATGCTGAGGGAGCATATCGATGAAATTCAGTCACAGTACGAAGGTGCCATTGTAAACTTAGAAGATTTTGATATCAGCTATTTTAATGGCAATTGGACTGCAGAAGTCCCTGCATTCGTATCTTATGATGAAAAAATAAAGTTGAAAGAAGAAGATACATTTGACGACGCTTCTTATCAATCTGTTCGTCTTTATGAACTGACTTATGATGAAGATGCAAATGAATGGTTGATTGCAGATTTTGTGGATACCCCGGCAATAGATAATGAATATCAGGACTGGGAAAATACACAGGATATGATGATAGAAGACCCGCCCGTATTAAAATGGAATCGAACAGATGAAGGCACTACTATCTAATTATGTTGTTAGTAATGAAAAATTTTATAAAATGAGCGATAGAGAGGAATATCCCCCTTGTGACATGCATGGTGTCTAAGGGGGATATTCCTCTCTTAGGATAGTGATATGTTATAGCGGTTCTTTTTTTATTACCAGTATATATTGTACTTTTATATAAAAGATAGTACAAATCAATCGATTTCCTATTGATATATCATTTTCACCCGATTCAAAATATCCTCTGCATTTTTCACCCGATCCTCTGTCGGCGGTTCCACACCTTCCAGCGGATAGTCCAAACCAAGATTTTCCCATTTATAAACACCTAATTTATGATAAGGCAGGACTTCTATTTTTTCGACATGATGCAACGTCGCAATAAAGTCGGAGAGCTGCTGCAAATAGACATCATTATCGCTGCCGCCGGGAACGAGCACGTGCCGGATCCAGAGGGGAACCTGTTTTTCATCTAAATAGCGGGCCATATCGATAATGTGTTCATTGGACAAGCCGGTGAGTTCCTTATGCTCTGCAGGGTTTATATGCTTTAAATCCAGTAAGACCAAATCTGTTAATTCCAATACTTTATCCAAATGTTTTATAAAGTGAGGAGAGCGATTAAAGCATCCAGCAGAAGTATCGATGGTAGTGTGTACGCCAAGTTTTTTCAGCTCGGTAAATAAATCGAGTAAAAATTCCACCTGAAGCAGGGGCTCTCCGCCGCTGACTGTCACACCGCCATTGGTAGACTGAAAGAAGGGCAGATAATCTTTAATGTCTTTCACCAGTTCTTGGACAGACATTTTCTTTCCTGCTCCCATATCCCATGTATCGGGATTATGACAAAATTTGCAGCGCAACAGGCAGCCCTGGGTAAAGATAACATAGCGCAACCCGGGTCCGTCGACGGTTCCACATGTTTCGATGGAATGAATTCTTCCTAATTTCATGATGCTCTCCCCCTTATCTCCTTTACTAAAAATGATGCAGCAGCAAGCGCTCAGATGACTTGTTGAACGCTTGCTATTGTCTTTTCTCCAGACCCTTACAGGCTTTCGTGGAAGGTACGGTTAATCACGTCTATTTGCTGTTCTCTTGTCAGTTTAATAAAGTTGACGGCATATCCGGAAACACGGATAGTCAGCTGCGGATATTCTTCCGGATGTTCCATGGCATCTAATAAGGTGTCGCGATCGAGCACATTGATATTCAAATGATGCCCGTGTTTGGCGGTATAACCGTCCAGTATGCCCGCTAAGTTGCTTGTTCTGGTATCTTTATCTTTACCCAGTGCTTTCGGTACGATGGAGAAAGTATTGGAAATGCCATCCAATGCGTATTGATATGGCAGCTTGGCAACGGAAATTAAAGAAGCCAGGGAGCCGTTTTTATCGCGGCCGTGCAATGGGTTTGCCCCTGGAGCAAAGGCTTCTCCTGCTTTTCTTCCATCTGGTGTATTGCCTGTTTTCTTTCCGTAAACGACATTGGAAGTAATCGTCAGGATAGACTGTGTCGGCACTGCATCGCGATACATCGGATGTTTTTTAATCTTATTCATAAAGTCTTTGACAAGATGCACCGCAATTTCATCAGCACGATCATCGTTATTGCCGTATTTTGGGTATTCGCCCTCGATTTCATAATCAACAACCAGGCCGTCTTCATCACGGATGGTTTTGACGTTCGCATATTTAATGGCACTTAAGGAATCGACAATGACAGATAATCCTGCCACCCCGCAGGCCATAGTGCGCAATACGTCACGGTCATGTAACGCCATTTCCAGACGTTCGTAGCTGTATTTATCATGCATATAATGGATAATATTTAATGCATTGACGTATAATCCGGATAACCAATCCAGGAGATTATCGTATTTCTCCATCACTTCATCGTAATCCAGATATTCCGATGTGATGGGTGCATAGTTTGGAGCAACCTGCATTTTCAGGTTTTCATCGACGCCGCCATTGATCGCATACAACAGTGCTTTTGCCAGGTTGGCGCGTGCGCCGAAAAACTGCATTTGTTTTCCGATGCGCATGGCAGATACACAGCAGGCAATGCCATAGTCATCTCCATAGATCGGTCGCATGATGTCGTCATTTTCATACTGGATGGAGCTGGATTGAATCGACATTTTCGCACAGTACTTTTTATAGTTTTCCGGCAACTTTTGAGACCACAGCACAGTTAAGTTTGGTTCTGGCGCCGGACCTAAGTTATCTAATGTGTGCAGAAAACGGTAAGAACTCTTTGTGACAAGCGGACGTCCGTCTTCTGCGATACCTGCTAATGATTCTGTCACCCAAGTCGGGTCTCCGCTGAACAATTCGTTATAATCTGGTGTTCTGGCGAATTTTACGAGACGCAGCTTCATGACAAAATGATCCACAAGTTCTTGCGCTTCTTTCTCTGTTATGACCCCGTTTTGCATATCTCTCTCTATATAAATGTCTAAGAATGTAGAAACTCTGCCTAGACTCATGGCTGCACCGTTTTGTTCTTTAATCGCTGCTAAATAGGCCAGATAGAGCCATTGGAAAGCTTCTTGTGCTGTTTTTGCCGGTCTGGAAAGGTCAAACCCATACATTTCTCCAAGTTTTTTCAAATCTTTTAGGGAACGAATTTGGTCAGAGGTTTCTTCGCGTTCACGGATAATGTCCTCCGTCATCGTCCCATTACCAATGAGGGAAAGATCTTTTTTCTTGGCCAGGATTAAATCGTCCACCCCATATAAGGCAACACGGCGGTAATCCCCAATAATACGTCCGCGTCCGTAAGCGTCAGGGAGACCTGTGATAATGCCTGCTTTCCGTGCTTTTAACATTTCTGGGGTGTAGGCATCAAACACGCCCTGGTTATGCGTTTTCCGGTGTTCCGTAAAAGTATGGACCACATCATCATCGATGTGATAACCGTACGATTCCGCAGCAGCCACGGCCATGCGGATACCGCCAAATGGCATTAACGCACGTTTAAAAGGTTCATCTGTCTGTACACCGACAATCTTTTCCAATGCCGGATTCAAATAACCAGCACCATGAGAAGTAATGGTGGAAACAATCTTGGTATCGACATCAAAGACACCGCCGTTTTCTCGCTCTTCTTTGGTTAACTGCATCACTTGACTCCACAGATTTTCTGTTGCTTCGGTCGGGCCCGCTAAAAAGTCTTCTTTTCCTTCATACAAACGATAATTTTGTAAGATAAAATCACGAACATTAATTTCTTGCTGCCAATTCCCCTCCACAAAACCGTCCCAAGGAACTTTTTTTCCCATTTCCTCTGCAACTTTCATTATAAACCCCTCCTTACGGTTATTGTGAAATAATTCACAATAACTCCTACTTTTATTATACCGTTTTCAACACAAATAACAAGTGAAACACTTCACAATTCATGAAAGTTCGAAAAATGTTCAATTTTTAATTTTGTGCGAAAAATAAACATGATGATTGTTTTCTGTGATATCTTTGCTTAAAATAATTACATTGGCTATTTTTAGAAAATATTCTGTTCACAGCCGGTCTGATCTGTGTTAGCGCATTTATAAATATTTTGATGGAGAAAGAAGGTTTCTTTGGTGTATATATTAATTATCGTAGGAATGATAGCTGGTATGATGGTTCCAATGCAGACTGCGGTAAATAATCGACTGACATTATTTACGAAAGCTGTTTTACCGACATCTTTTTATTCCTTTTTAACGGGCACTATTATTTTATTTATGATTAATCTGATGATGGATCCCAGTAAATTGACGCTGACGTTTTTTGAATCACAATCTTACTCGTATGTTTGGTTTGCCGGCGGGGTGCTGGGTGTTATTTTTCTGACAGGAAATATTATTTTATTGCCTAGAATTGGTGCGGCTGTAACAGTAATTGCAACGGTTACAGGACAAATGGTTATCGGCATATTTATTGATACATTCGGGTGGTTTGATGCAGATGTTAAACCGCTTCATGTGATGCATATTGTTGGTGTGCTCCTATTAATTGCCGGAATTATATATATGAATGCTAAGAAAAGGACAGCAGTTGTAAAGGACCATTCCCGACTTTGGATTTTAGTTGGATTAGCTACAGGTATGATGCCGCCTATGCAAACAGCTATCAACAGCAGTTTACGGTATGAGGTAGATTCTTTTATTTATGCTGCTTTCATATCATTCGTTGTAGGAACTGTCGTGTTATTTATCATGGCAATGCTTGTGAATAGGGGAATCAAAATAAACCGTACTTCCGGAGACATTACATTAAAACCACGGCATTTTGCCGGGGGCGTTCTTGGAGCTGCATATATTGCTTCGAATATTATATTAATGCCTTATCTTGGCGTGACACTGACGCTGATGTCTACTATTTTGGGACAGATTGTTATGGGACTCATCATCGACCACTTTGGCATGTTTAACTTGCCGAAATATCCAATCGACCGCAGAAGAATCATTGCTGTGGTGATGATTGTCAGCGGTATTGCGCTATTAAATTTCTTCTAAAGGCACGGGCTGGTTTTCTATAGATCAGAAAGCCAGCTCGATTTTTATACAGCCAGATAGTAAACAGGCTTTTCGTATAATGTAAAATGTTTATTTTGGTACATCTCCAGCCTGTGCAGGGCAAAGGCAAATTCAACCGGGAAATGCTGCAGAATATCATTGACACTATGAACGTGAAGCTGTTGTAGCATAAATGTCGGAATGCAGAAATGATAGGCAAAATAGTCAGCTTGATGTTCTTGTAAGTCGACAAAAAGAGAATGCATAAAACGCTGATCGCCTTCATGGAAAAAATAATGGCATAGTTCATGGCCGAAAATCTGCCATCTGTTTTCGAGAGGAGAACGGGGAAGAACAATAAAGTGATCTACCCGCATGCTGATAGATTCAGAATAAATAATCTCAATATTTAAAGCTTCTGCAATAGCAGAAATGGAAAGTTCCTCAGGGTCCTGAATACCAAGCTGCTTATATATTGCTTCAACAAATTTTTCGACATCAGAATAATACAAATCATTTCCCTCCTCAAAATAGGAATATACGTTCGATTTAAAGTGTTAAAAAAAGGAGTAGCAACTACACCTTTTTAGCTTCTTATAGATACATCTTATTCTTTCTGATCGGGATCCTCATTATCGGTGTTTTTCCTGTATAAAATATAGTGTATCACATTTAATGCCTCTTGTTTTTCATCCTCTGTCATGCGTTTCCAGTTACGGAACATTACCGTATCTTGTTCAGACATTGGTTCAGGCGGAGAAGTATCTTTTTCTGAGGAAGACGTTGATTTACCTAAAAGCCAATCTACTGAAACACCATATAACTCAGCCATTTTATGTAGACTGTCCGTATCAGGGTCACGATATTCTCTTTCATAGCCGGATAAAGTACCATTTGAGATACCAAGAAGTTTTGACGCTTCAATTTGTTTTAGTCCAGCTTTTTCTCGTGCTTCTCTTAATCTTTGGGAAAGAATTTTCATAGTATCCACCTCAATATAGAGATAATACCATTTTTAATAAAAATATTATTATTTTTAAGCGAAACGCAAATTTTTGTATATTAATATATTGACTTACGCAAAACGCTTAATTATAATTTAAGTAGAAAAAAATAATGGAAGGAGTGATTTAGTGGAAATTCATGAAAAAATAGAGTTTATCAGACAGCAAAAACAAGTAACAAAAACACAAATTGCGAAAAAATGTTCCAAAACACCTGCATGGTATACGAATATTTCCAAAGGAAAGACGAAAATTGATGTAGATATGCTGGAAAAAATAGCAGATGCATTAGAAATTGATGTAAAAATGTTATTTGATAAAGAGCTGAATGATGCTTTAAATAAATGTAAGGAACTGTTATAAAATAAAAAAAAGAGATTTAAACACCTTAGAAAAATTGACGCCTCAAAAAGCTTGCATGATATTGTTATTGTGAAGAGCGCCACATAGATATTTCCTCATAGAAAATCTCTCAATTTTAAAATTTTTATCTTGTTATAACTCGTAATTTTAGTTCTATCTCCTCATTAAAAGAAGGAGGTAGTTTTTTATTGAGAAAAAAAGATGTGTTTTACTCCTTAAAAAATAGGGTAAAGCTTGTAAAATCTTCAAGTTATAAGAAAGATAATATGTATTAGAATCTGTTTTTTCAATATGTGAGCCTATAAGAGGATGTTCAAAAAGTCCAATAAAAATGACACGGCGAATTTCTGCGTTGACTAGCAAATTCCAATACTCACGTATTATAAAACATACGCTCCGTTTGGAATTTGCTAGTCGCCTTGAACTTCTTGGTCCTATTTATCGGACTTTTTGAACACACACTATAATATTGCAGTTTATCTTTCTTTCTCTGCATGTAGATATAACTTCTGTAGAAACCCCTCATAGCAGAGAAAACCCAATAAATTGATGTTTTATTCCAAAATAAAAAGTAAATCATTTATTGAGTGTGACACAAGAATCTCCTTTAATTTGCAGCTTTTCCAATAAATATTTTTCATACCCAAAACATGAATGAAAGGGTGAGCTCATATGGATTCGAAAAAATTAACGAAAAGAATATTGATTGCCCTGGTTGCCGGGGCAATTGTTGGTGTGGCGCTGACATTTACTCCTGAAAGTTTTTTCGGACCTCTGGATAAATACGTATTAGATCCGGTGGGGCAAATTTTTATTAATCTTATTATGATGTTAGTTGTTCCACTCGTATTCGTATCCATTGCGTTAGGAACAGCTGGACTTGGTGATCCGAAAAAGTTAGGGAAAATTGGTGTTTCTGCGGTTGTCTTCTTCTTAACCACAACAGCAATTGCAATATCAGTGGGCCTAGGTTTGGGTTATTTGATTCAACCGGGAGCCTCGGGGGTTTTTGATACATCAGGCGCAGACTATACACCTGAAGAAACACCCCCAATGATGGACACATTAATTAATATTATTCCAGAGAATCCAATAAACGCTATGGCTTCCGGAGAAATGTTGCAGATTATTGCGTTTGCTATTTTCATTGGAGTTGCCTTAGCATTTTTAAGTGAAAAAACAAAAGGAATATATAATTTATTTGAACAGGCAAGCGAAATATTAAATTGGTTAATTACAGTGATTATGCGATTTGCTCCATATGGGGCGTTTGCACTGATTGCCTCAGCAATCGGTGATGCCGGACTGGATGCAATTGGTTCCATGTTGAGCTATATGTTAACTGTCATTGCAGGGCTTCTTGTCCACGCTTTTATTATATATTCTCTTGCTGTCTGGCTGATAGGACGCAGCAATCCAATTACATTTTTCAAGGTGTTTTTCCCGGCAATGGTAGTCGGATTTAGTACTTCCAGTTCTAATGCAGCGCTTCCTGTTGCAATGAAAACAGCCCAGGAAAAGCTGGGTGTAAAGAAAGCTGTCAGCAGTTTCGTTCAGCCGCTTGGTGCAACGATTAATATGGACGGTACAGCAATTATGCAAGCTGTTGCAACGGTATTTATTTCCCAAGTGTATGATATTCCGCTTGCTTTTACCGATTTATTAATTGTTGTTCTTATCGCTACTTTAGCAAGTGTCGGTACAGCTGGAGTTCCTGGTGTTGGATTAGTTATGCTGGCCATGGTGCTTGGCCAAATTGGTCTTCCTGTTGAAGGAATTGCGTTAATTATTGGTATTGACCGTCTTCTTGATATGCTAAGAACGTCGCTAAATATTGCTGGAGATGCTGCTTGTGCTTATATAATATCTGAACGGGGAAATTGGAATGAGGAAAATGCAGAAAATGGATAAAGGTGTATAAAATAGATCTGCAGTAAAATGACTTTTAACAAAGCGAAATCGAAACGCGTGTCAATGCTGATGGAAGCATTGTGATAATGGTTCGGATTTTACTTTCTATATGATGAATAATTGCTGTGTTGCTTTATTTTCCAGGCATTTTCTTTGAAACTATCTCCTAATTCTGTAAAATTAAAAACAAACCCTTTAAAAATGTCACAGAATGTTCTAAAATAGAATTAGTTAACAAAATATTTTTATCCTTTTTTTAATTCTATTTGTAATCGTTTCCAATTAAGATGAATGAGGTGATTAGATGGATATGCAAACAATACCGGCACGTGAAGGGAATCATAATTTAAAAAACTATGAAGAAATACGAAACAATTTTTCATGGGAGGAAGTAGAAAAAAACTTTTCTTGGTATCAAACAGGCAAAGTGAATATGGCGTATGAAGCAATTGACAAACATGCGGATAATCCTGATAAGAAGGATAAAGTCGCATTACTATATTCCGATCCTGACCGTGAAGAAAAAATAACTTTTGATGAACTCCGTTTGCAAAGCAATCAGTTTGCAAATGTGCTGAAGAAATATGACGTGCAAAAAGGGGATCGTGTTTTTCTTTTTATGCCCAGAAGTCCAGAGTTCTATCAAGCATTTTTCGGCATTTTAAAAATAGGTGCCATTGCAGGGCCTCTGTTTGAAGCATTTATGGAGCAGGCAGTGGGAGACCGTTTGGAAAATAGTGAGGCGCGTGTATTAATAACTACGCCTGACTTACTCTATCGTATCCCGCAAGACAGATTGCCGGATTTAGAAAAAATTGTTGTAGTAGGTGAGCATGAGGAACAAGGGGGTCAGTATATTGACTTTCATTTTGAAATGAAGCATGCCTCCTCGGATTTTGATATAGAATGGATGGATAGAGAAGATGGTATGCTGCTTCACTATACGTCCGGTTCTACCGGAAAACCAAAAGGTATCTTGCATGTGCATAATGCCATGATTCAACATTATATAACCGGAGAATGGGTATTGGACTTGAAAGAGGACGATATCTATTGGTGTACAGCAGACCCTGGCTGGGTAACAGGAACAAGCTATGGTATTTTTGCGCCTTGGCTTCATGGAATAACAAATGTCATCCGCGGCGGACGTTTTTCTCCGGATGATTGGTATAAAACATTACAGGATAATAAGGTTACTGTTTGGTATACCGCGCCAACGGCTTTACGGATGCTTGTAAGTCATGGCGAAGAGAAGGTCAGAGAGTATGACCTGTCTTCCCTGCGTCATATTTTGAGCGTCGGAGAGCCATTAAATCCGGAAGTAATTACTTGGGGATTAAAAGCATTTGATTTGCGTATCCATGATACATGGTGGATGACGGAAACAGGTGCACAGGTGATTGTAAATATCCCAGCATTGGAAATCAGACCAGGTTCCATGGGGAAACCGATTCCTGGTATTGAAGCTTCCATCGTGGATAATGAAGGAAATGAAATTCCTCCGAATCAAATGGGCAATTTAGCCATTAAATCCGGCTGGCCATCTATGATGCGGGCGGTTTGGAATAATAAAGGAAAATATGACAGTTATTTTATTAACGGATGGTATGTCTCTGGAGACAGTGCCTATCGGGACGAAGATGGTTATTTCTGGTTCCAGGGCCGTCTGGATGATGTGATTAATACTGCCGGAGAGCGCGTCGGACCATTTGAGGTAGAGAGCAAACTGATTGAGCACGAAGCTGTTGCGGAGGCAGGTGTTATCGGTAAACCGGATCCGAAACGCGGAGAAATTATTAAAGCATTTATCACCCTGAATCCGGGATATGAAAATAGTGAGGAGCTTCTGGAAAGTATCCGGCAATTTGTGAAACAGGAATTAAGTGCACATGCCGCACCAAGAGAAATGGAAGTCAAAGATTCCATTCCAAAGACACGGAGCGGTAAAATTATGCGCCGCCTGTTAAAATCATGGGAGCTAGGACTTCCAACGGGAGACACCTCCACATTAGAAGAATAGTTAGATAAAAAAGACCCGAATTTTCGGGTCTTTTTTTACTGGACAGGTAAAGTATACAATTTTGTAGTATTTTTCGTTCTATGAATGTTGAATATCTCCATAAATCCTAAGAATAAGTATATAAACCTTGCTGTTTCAGGATGAATATGTTCTCTATTATCATGCTTACTTTTCGTTAAAGCGTCCTTCTATTTTTGAGCAGAGTATGGTGTATAGCTCCCGCTCCGGCCAAGCCCTCCGCTTTCCGACGTACAACGGTCCGCCGCAGCGGTAGCTTTACACTTCACCTTCTCCTCTTTGTCAGCAAATCAGCAGATGTATAAAAGAAACGATCAATCCCCGACTCCCATAGAATGGAAATTACTTTTTAAAGTGCAAAAGTTGAGTTCATAAAAAATAAAATTTGTATGTTTGAAATAGACATTATATGGGAAGATATATTATGTAGCCATTATTGAAGGAGGTTATTATTCATGAGTAAAAAAATAGCAACAGTTATTACAGACTTATTTGAGGATGTAGAATATACAGATCCGAAAAAAGCACTTGAAGATGCTGGCCATGAGCTTGTTACCATTGAAAAAGAACAAGGAAATACCGTAACAGGTAAATCTGATAATACTAAAGTAACTATCGATAAAGGCATTGATGATGTAAAACCGGAAGACTTTGATGCATTGTTTATTCCTGGAGGTTTCTCTCCTGACATGCTTCGTGCAGATGATCGCTTTGTAACATTTGCAAAACATTTTATGGATGAGAAAAAGCCGGTTATGGCAATCTGTCATGGTCCGCAACTTCTTATTAATGCAAAATCACTTGATGGACGAGGAGCAACAGGTTTCAAATCCATTCAGGTAGACCTGGTAAACGCAGGTGCAAAATTCAAGGACGAAGAAGTCGTTGTTTGCCAAAATCAATTAGTAACCAGCCGTACACCGGATGATATCCCGGCATTTAACCGTGAATCCGTGAAAGTACTTGGTGAATAAAAGGCATTAATATAATAAAGGAGCGCTTTGAAATGATTTCAAAGCGCTCCTTTCATGTAAAGCGTAGGAAAAAGGGCTTTCCTCTCTTACCCATCCAATTTTCGAATCTCAAATTCATTATTTAAAAGCAGCCAATTTTGCGGGAAAGCGAGACCTAATTTCCAATAAGAGATGCCTAAAAGCTGAAACTCCCGGATTAAATCAAATTTTGCCTGAATCGAACGGGCATCCTCAAACCAGACCTCATGCTCCTGACCGGAAACATCAACATACATAAAGTAAGGCGCTTGGGCTGTGTTATCAAATTGAATGGCAGCATTGTTCTCCCAAGCAATATGGACGGCTTGCTGCGGGCTGATGGCTCTGGCAGCTTCTCCGCCTTCCACAAAAGGCAATGTCCAATCATATCCATATAGATTTTGACCAAGTATTATTTTTTCTGATGGGATTTCAGAGACTGCATATTCCACTACATCTCGTACGGAATGGAGCGGAGAGACAGCCATTGGCGGTCCATAGCTATAGCCCCATTCATAAGTCATCAATACAACAAAATCCACAATTTCTCCATGCGTGTGGTAATCATGTGCCTCGTACCATTGTCCTGTCTGTTCTGCGCTTGTTTTGGGAGCGAGTGCCGTAGAAATCTGCAACCCAGCTTGTGCGAAGCGCTCTTTTGCTGTCCGTAAAAACGTATTATAAGCTTCCCGATCTTCTGGTAAAAGAAATTCAAAATCAAAGTGTATATCGCGATACCCTTGTTCTGTTGCAATATTAACAATTTCATCCAATAATTGGTTTTGCACAGCCTGCACAGTTAAAATAATATGCCCGACTTCCGAGCTGAAAGAACCTTCTTCCAAGTTGGTGATGACCATGGCAATAGAGGCACCGCCTTCCTTTGCAGAGGCAATCAGATTTCCAGTTGGCGGAGCTGTCAATGTACCATCCCGGTTTACACGATAACTGAATAGACTAAGGTAAGTTAAAAAGGGCGAATAGGTGCTTACTGCTGTTTCCAACGTTTGCGAAACTTCTTCTCCCATTGGTTCAACATAAGCATTTGCAGTAATGGCTTCTTTCGGTATCGGCGGAATATATAAACGCAATCCCGGATAAATCATTTGATTGGCATGGAGCCCGTTGATGGCAGCCAGTTCATCTGCAGAGATATTAAATTGCGCTGCAACAGAGGAAAGGGTATCACCGGACTGCACAAAATAAAATTGCCCGACAATAGGAATAACAAGTGCTTGCCCAATCACTAATTGGCTGGGTGCGTCTAATTCATTCGCATTGACAATATCTTCGACAGAGGACCCATATGTATCAGCAATTTGCTCTAGTGTATCCCCTTGTTCGACAACATATATTTGCAAAAAATAACCCCCTTCAGAGTGCTTCTTACTCACTATATGAAGGGAGAGACGTTTTTATGCTGTTTATGAAACAGGAGAGATATCTGCATCCATTACTGATTCCATCAAATAAAGCGCGTAGTTGTTATTATCTGTTCCTTCTGAGGCAATCCCGTTTTTAGGAATAGAAAGTGTGAATTTATACATATAGGCATCCTTGGCTGTAAATAGTATACAAATATCCCCTGCGATTCCTGCTAAAATAAGATGGGTACGCTTCATATCGGTTAAAAGTGCATGTAAGGGTGCTTGAAAAAAGGCCGAATGTTGTGGTTTAATGAGAAAATAATCGTGCTTGTCCGGTTTGATTTTTTCAATGATTTCTGCACTTTGTTTGTTTTCACAACGTTTGATAATTTCCTGGTAGTCCGCTTGCCATAATCCGTAATGATCATTAACATAAATAATAGGAATGGATTTTTCTTTAGCGTATTCCCGTAATTTGATTAAGTTAGGAAGAATGTCTTTTGTATTGGCAAAAAGCTCATCACCGCCATCAAAGTTAAAATCATTGATGAGATCGATGAATATGAGTGCTGTGTTCTCTGGTGTAATATTCATAAGGTATCTCCTTTTAAAAAAATGAGTTCATATAGTATTCCCGCTGTACAATTATTAAAACGAAAATAAAGTGATGTGATAAAAATGGCAGAAGAAATATCTGTAAGTCAAGATGAAAAATATATGGCAGCAGCTCTGCAAGAGGCACGCAGAGCTTGGCTTTTAAATGAAGTTCCGATTGGCGCTGTAGTTGTGAAAGATGGAGAAGTTATCGGCAGAGGTTTTAATCTGCGGGAATCGATACAAACTACGTTAACGCATGCAGAACTTCTTGCAATTCAGGATGCGAATCAGAAAGTCGGCAGCTGGAGATTAGAGGATTGTACCTTGTACGTTACATTAGAACCATGTCCTATGTGCGCAGGAGCCATTGTCCAATCAAGAATCAAACGTGTCGTTTATGGCGCAAACGACCCAAAAGCGGGATGTGCCGGAACATTGATGAATTTATTGGAAGAACCGCGTTTTAATCATCAGGTTGAAGTGGCATCCGGGGTCCTTGAACCACAGTGCAGCACAGTTTTAAAGAATTTTTTTAAGGAACTGCGGCAGAAAAAGAATGATAACGATCCGGGAGCAGAAGAATAGATGTTGTATGGAAAAAGCCACATTTTTTATTGCATTTTTGAGACTGAAAAGCTATAATATAAATTACGTGCTAAGCGGGGAGGTAGCGGTGCCCTGTACTCGCAATCCGCTATAGCGAGGCTGAATTCCTGCTCGAGGTGGGATGACTGTATGGTCAGACGTAAGGAATTGGTGTTGACGTCCGGGTCCTGCGCAACAGGAACCCATGAACCCTGTCAGGTCCGGAAGGAAGCAGCAGTAAGTGGTCATTCTTGTGTGCCGCAGAGAAACCTGGGCTGAGCCATGAACTTACGTAGCGCATATGGTCACCCCATCGAAAGCAGGTGCACGTTACATAAATAAACGGCGGAAAATGCCTGCTATTAGGCGCATCTGCTGAACATATCGAAAAAAAGAACTGTGAAGACAGTTCTTTTTTTATGTAAAAATGTTGATTGAATGAATGTTGAAGCTGTTTCGTATATTAATAAGGTGGATATATATATACTAAACAGATTATTTGCACAAAAGCAGAAGAAAGCATATGCTATGAACTACTTAGAAATATAGAAGCGAGGTGCAAGTATGGCTCAATTAACACAACCTTTTACATTAAAAAATCTAAAGTTAAAAAATAAAATTGTAATGGCGCCAATGTGTCAATATTCCGTTGATGCAGAAGACGGTATTCCCAATGATTGGCATTTTGTTCACTATACATCAAGAGCAGTCGGGGGCGCCGGTTTGATTTTGATGGAGATGACAGATGTCGATCCGGATGGCCGGATTACGGATAACGACCTCGGCTTGTGGTCCGATGAACACATTCCAGCGTATCGAAAAATTGTGGATGCCGTTCATAAGCAGGGCGCAAAAATCGGTATTCAAATTGCCCACGCCGGCAGAAAAGCAGAGGATGCGAATCCCCCGGTTGCACCATCCGCAATTCCTGTTACGAACAACAGTAAAATGCCCCGTGCTTTAACAACTGAGGAAGTCCGGGACACCATCGAACAATTTCGGGATGCAGCAAGACGGGCTGTTCAGGCTGGGTTTGATACGATTGAATTGCATGGCGCCCATGGTTATTTAATTCATCAGTTCCATTCGCCCTTAATCAATCAACGGGAGGATGAGTACCAGGAGTTATCCTATTTCGGAGTACAAATTATTCGTGCGGTGAGAGACGTGATTCCTGAAGATATGCCGCTGTTGATGCGTATCTCTGCTGTTGAGTATATGGATGAGGGTTATGATATCTACCATGCATTAGAAATTGCAAAAAAATACCAGACAGCCGGAGTTGATATGTTTCATATTTCCAGCGGCGGAGAGGGTCCTCCAGGAAAACACAAACCGGCAACCAATCCAGGCTATCATGTTCCATTTGCACGTAAGTTTAAAGAAGAACTGGATATACCGGTAATTGCTGTCGGGATTTTGGAAGATCCATTCCTTGCTGAATCTGTTATCGGAAATGGCGACGCAGATTTAATTGCCATTGGCCGCGGAATGCTGAAAAATCCTTATTGGTCGATGCAAGCAAGTGAACAGCTGGGAGATACGATAGAACCAGTCAGACAGTATAAGCGGGCCTATCCGAAAAAGCAGTGAGGCAAGCAGACAGACAGCAGTCTTTGTAACACAACTTTTTCACAGGTAAAATTGTACTAGAAACAAGGTATATGGTATACTTTTTTTAGATAAGCATAGATTAGAAAAAAGGGCAGTATGCATCTACATACTGCCCGAAAAATACACACAGTTCCTTTCCTCTATCAGAGAGAAAAGGCTGTTTTGAAGTGACGAATGAAGCCACCCTGTTTGCCGGCAAGCTGAGGGAGGCTTTTTTACTTTTGGTCTTTATCATGAAAAGCAAGAATGGCTATGATAAGCAAGCCAAAGCTGATCATTAAAGACAGAACGTCAAAAGTAACCACAGGCATCACCTCCTTTCAAAGAGGAGATGGCACATTCTGTTGTTAAACTTTTTGTGCGTATTTTAGTGTATTATAACATAACAGGAACATTAGTTCTATGTTTTTAAATAAACCTTTTATAGAATATTTAAATTTTAGTAAAAGAATACATTTTCATAGAGGATGTTTAAAAAGTCCAATAAAAATGATTCGGCAGGAAAAGGAACTTTTACTAAGAACGCCCACGTCCTATGGACAAAACAGAAGTCATCACACCACGCGTAAGTCCGTTTGGAATCTGCTAGTCGCCTTGAACTTCCGACGCACACGACGTGCTAATGTCGGCGCCTGAGAAAACGCACTTCGGTGGGGTGAGTAATCTAAGGCTCCAGGACGTTGCGAACTTAGCCGACTTGGTCCTATTTATCGGGCTTTTTGAACACGCACTTATAATAAATTTCTGCAAACATCATTTAGGCTCAGTTAATACATTCTAAGGTTTTCATCCAAGGCTGTAATCGGGTATAATGAGAAGGAGACAAATAAGGGGAATCGAAATCATGAGTTATCAAGCTTTATACCGCGTCTGGCGACCAAGAACATTTGAAGATGTTGTAGGACAGCAGCATATCACGAGAACGTTACAAAATGCCATTACCCAAGATAAATTCTCGCATGCTTATTTATTCTCTGGACCAAGAGGAACAGGGAAAACAAGTGCTGCCAAGATTTTTGCGCAAACGATTAATTGTGAGCATGGACCTGTGAAAGAACCGTGTAATGAGTGTGCGGCATGCAGAGGGATTCAGGATGGCTCTATTTCCGATGTCATTGAAATTGATGCGGCTTCGAATACAAGTGTTGATGATATTCGTGATATCCGGGATAAAGTAAAGTATGCGCCGAGCGCTGTACCTTACAAAGTGTATATTATTGATGAAGTGCATATGATTTCTGTTAATGCATTTAATGCGCTCCTGAAAACGTTGGAAGAGCCGCCGAAACATGTTGTATTTATTCTAGCGACGACCGAACCGCATAAAATTCCATTAACGATTATTTCCCGTTGCCAGCGTTTCGACTTTAAACCGATTTCCAACCAGTCCATTGTGGAGAGACTGCAGAAAATCATGCAGGCGGAAGGCGTTTCCGTTACGGATGAAGCTTTGGAATCTGTGGCATTAGCAGCAGAAGGCGGTATGCGTGATGCACTAAGTATTTTAGACCAGGCTATTTCCTACAGTGAAGACCGCGTGGAGCTGGATGATGTGCTCGCTGTCACAGGCGGCGTATCCCAAGAGGTACTCACTGATATCGTCCGTGCCATGATTGAGCAGGATGTGCAGACTGTCCTTCACGGCTTGGATCAAATGATTCAAACCGGAAAAGACCCGGGGAAATTTGTACAGGATTTAATCTACTTTTTGCGTGATTTACTTTTATATAAAAGCTCGTCCGGATTAGCTGATTTATTAGAACGCGCCGTAGCAAATGAAGCGTTTGAAGCATTAGCCGGTCAGGTTGAAAACAGTTGGATTCAGCAGGCAATTATCGAATTGAATCAATGTCAGCAAGAAATGAAATGGTCTAACAGCCCGAAAATTTTTATTGAAGTAGCGTTGTTGTCGATCACTGATCAATTTGGGAAAACGCAAGCACCAGGGCAAATACAGTCGGAAGCGGTGGATCAATCTGCGGTTGTCGGGCAGCTTCAGCAGAAACTGCAGGCGTTGGAGCAAGATATTGCAAAATTAAAAGAAGCTCCGCCACAGCAGCAAGAGGCTGTAAGTACCACTCCTGCTCCGGATAGACGCCGTTCCGGTTCCAGAAATTCACGGAACACTTATAAGATTCCATTTGACCGAATTCGTGATACACTGGGGAAAGCAGAGAAAAAAGAATTAAAAGATGTGCATGCCCAATGGGCAAACTTCTTAAATCAATTAAAGACAGCGAATGCTCCTGCACATGCGACGATTCAGGACAGCAAACCTGCCGCAGCCTCAGCAGACACATTGATTGTTGCGTTTAAATATGAAATTCATTGTTCATTGTTCCTTGATCACCGGGAAATGGTAGAATCTTTACTAGGAAATCTGGATAAACATCGTACGATTATTCCTATTCCGGAAAAAGAATGGAATGAACTGCGCAGTGAATATATTCAAAAGCAGGAAAAACCGGCTGAAGAGAAGGAAGAGCAGGGGGAGGATCCGCTTGTAGATGAGGCCCGAAAGCTCTTTGGAGATGATCTTTTAGAAATCCATGATTAACATATATACTTAAAGGAGGTATTTCCATGAAGGGAAATATGAATAACATGATGAAGCAAATGCAAAAAATGCAGAAGAAAATGATGAAAGCACAGGAAGAATTACATGAAATGACTTTTGAAGCTTCCGCAGGCGGCGGTATGGTAACCGTTCATGCAAATGGAAAAAAAGAGATTACAGATATTGAGATTAAAGAAGAAGTTGTTGACCCGGACGACATCGAAATGCTGCAGGATCTTATTTTAACAGCAACAAATGATGTTATAACGCAAATTGATGAAAAAACAAATGCTACGATGGGGCAATTCACACAAGGAATGAATATGCCAGGAATGTTCTAATTCCACTTTCATTTGAAAATAAGGCGTCTGGCTTCTGTGCCTAGGCGTCTTATTTTCTCAAGAGAAAGCTTGTTTGTTCAAGAGGGGGGATGAAAGTATGTATTATCCAGAGCCGATAACGAAACTGATGGACAGCTTCTCCAAATTACCAGGCATTGGTCCAAAAACAGCAGCACGTCTGGCTTTCTTTGTTTTAGATATGAAAGACGATGATGTCATGAATTTTGCCAATGCATTAGTCAATGCGAAACGGGAGCTGACCCATTGTTCGGTTTGCGGAAATATTACCGATCAGGATCCATGTGCCATTTGCCAGGATACCAGCCGGGACGGGTCCGTCATTTGTGTGGTACAGGATCCAAAAGATGTGATTGCAATGGAAAAAATGAAGGAATTCAGCGGCAAGTACCATGTGCTTCATGGAGCAATTTCACCAATGGATGGAATTGGGCCGGAAGATATTAATGTCCCAGATTTAATCAACCGCTTGAAGGATGAAGAAGTAGAAGAGCTGATTTTGGCAACAAATCCAAATATCGAAGGAGAAGCAACCGCTATGTATATTTCCCGATTGGTAAAACCATCCGGAATACGGACAACGCGAATTGCCCATGGATTACCGGTCGGCGGAGATCTGGAATATGCGGATGAAGTTACATTGTCCAAAGCATTGGAAGGTAGAAGAGACGTTTAAATATTATTTCTGATAATCATCTATAAAGAGATGAAATTTCATTTATTAACGGGGTTTGGTGGAAAATATGGCAAAGAAATTAAGGAAACAAGACATGGACCAAGCGCTTCTGAATGCTTTATATCAAGTAGAAGATGAGTGGAGGCAGCTTCAATATTATGCCCAGAAAAGCATCGAGCCTTCGCAGAATGGAGAGAGAGAAGTTTTACTAGCTCGCTCGAAATATATGATGTTGTTAAAGGAAGCACGCATTCGTCATGTGAAGGCAACACGTTTTTAAAATAAAAGAATATGTTTTTGCAAAAGAATCAAGGAGGGGAAGTTTCCTGGTTCTTTTTGTTATGCTTGAACTACTCCATCTTGATTTCAAACAAAATCTGAAGATGGAGATTCCTGCGAACACCGATGCAATCGCCCGTTATTTTAGCAGGCTCTACCCGTAGTCCCTACGGTGAACGCTTTCATACTTTATACAACGTCTTCACCGCACACCCTATTTCAGCTTGGTTTTCGCAACTTCAGTGTGTGCGTGTCGAGTAGTGCTTGGATATTTTTACGTGACAAAGCATTTCTTGTCATAACCCTGTATATCCAGTTCTCAAAGAACATCTCGTATATTGATATTATATAACACGAACAAATGTTTGTCAACAAAAAAAGACGATTCATCTCCACCCTAGCTTCGCTTGAGGATGAAGTCTTCTCGTCCAAAATGATAAAAGGGAGGTGCTGTCTTGGATCACAACCCGCCTGTTTTAAAATTAAAAATGACTTTCATCGAAAAGTTGTTGAATGTTGCAGGAATACTGAGCTTCTTCGGTATTATCCTGTATGTAATAGCCACGTGGAACGCTATCCCCAACCAGCTTCCAGGACATTATAATCTATCTGGCGAAGTGACGCGTTGGGGCGGCAGAGCAGAATTATTTATTCTCCTTGCTATTGGATTGCTTTTATGGTTCGGGATGACCGTCTTGGAACGATTTCCGCATGTATATAATTATAAAAATCTGACTGAAGCAAATGTCAAAGGGCAATATATCAACTCCCGCATGCAGATAAACGTCCTGAAAAATGAGATCGCGATTCTTTTTCCTTTTATTATCTGGAATAATATTCGTGTAGCCAGAGGATTTCCGTCTTCTATTAATACATGGTTCTTTGTTATTTTCCTTCTTATTCTGGCAGGGACAATCACTTTTTTCATTGTTCGTTCTTATCGTTTGAAAAGGGAAGCTGCTGAGGTATCTTAGAGAACCATTTATGGTAACCCCTCTTGCAGTGAAAATCTGTTCTAATCGTTGTGATGTCATCATAGAAATAGATTAAAAGCGATGGATGGAAAGTGGGGAAGAGGAATGAGTTCAACACTCGTTATTGGCATCATTATTGGATTGATTATTCTATTATTTATCGTAGGTGCACCTGTAAAACCGATGAAGTATGTTGGAAAAGCAACAGTCAGGCTTGGTATCGGTGTATTACTATTGTTTTTCCTGAATGTGTTTGGAGGGGCAGTCGGCTTGCATATTCCAATTAATCTATTTACCGTACTGGTCTCGGGCTTTCTTGGTATATTTGGTGTTGGCTCCTTGGCAGCCATTCATTTATTCATTCTTTAAGCTGCTGATGAACAAAAATAATTCGATACATGTATAACCTCCGTTAGATTAGGAGATACTAGTTTTTAACGGAGGTGGAGAAATGATGAAACAGCAAAAATTGCAAGAACATGTGTATTGCGGCATCTGCGAAGAACCAAAGGAAAACGGGATTTACTTGTATTCCATGTTTTTATGTTCAGAATGCGAGCATAATATGATTCATACTGAGCCGCGGGAAGAAAAATATCAATACTATCTTTCAAAATTAAAAAATATTAAACAATCAACATTACATTCATAAAATAATATTCCCTTTTTCGAAGTCTTTGCATGCAAAGGCTTTTTTGTTTGTTGCTCATCTTTCGCATTTTAAAAAGTAACTTTCATTCCATACGAGCATATCAGGACAGAGGTTGATCGTTTTTTTATACAGCTGTTGACAAGGGTTAGAAGGGAAGGTGAAAGGCTACCGCTGCGGTGGAGGACTTGGCTGGAGCGGGAGCTGTACACCATACCCTGTTCATCCTGGAACAGCAAAGTGTATATGCTTAGCCTTAGGTGCGAAAGTGGCGTTTAACATGTTATGATCTTAAAATTTAGATTTCCGCTGTTAAGTATTGATTCGTCTATTTCATAGCGGTAAAAGTAAATAGGAATCATTATCTTATGCTTTACTTGCTTGTTATAATAGGAGAATCAAAAGGTAAATAAATCTATGAATCAGTTTGTTTATCGAAAGAAATGAGGAAAACAAATGGATCAACAGCGTATGCCTTTAGCAGAGCACATACAAGCATTTACAAAAAAGCATCCTATCTCTTTCCACGTTCCCGGTCATAAGCACGGGCACATTTTCTCTGCTGCTTATCAAGAAGATTTTCAGCAGATGCTGGGCTGGGATGTGACGGAAATAACGGGAATGGATGATTTGCATGCACCGGCAGGCATTATTGCAGAAGCAGAAAACCTGGCTGCGGAGTTTTTTCAGACAAAGCATACGCATTTTTTGGTTGGTGGTTCGACAGCCGGAAATCTGGCGATGATTCTTGCGACATGTCAGTCGGGAGATAGGGTATTAGTGCAGCGTAATTGCCATAAATCGGTGATGAACGGTTTGGAGTTGGCTGGAGCGACCCCGATTTTACTGGCGCCCGAATGGGAGGATGACGTCAAAAGGTTTACAAGTCCAAGTTATGAAACGGTAACAGCAGCAATAGAAAAATATCCGGATGCAAAAGCATTGTTTCTGACTTATCCGGACTATTTTGGACGAACTTATGATTTAAAAGCTATGATCGAAAAAGCACATCAATATCAAATCCCTGTTCTGGTGGACGAAGCACATGGGGTTCACTTTGCATTGGGAGATCCATTTCCAGCTTCAGCCATAGCACTGGGAGCAGATGCTGTTGTTCACTCTGCGCATAAAATGGCTCCGGCAATGACAATGGCTTCTTACTTACATATTGTGACGCACCGTATGAACCAACATCTCATTGCGCATTATTTACAAATCATTCAATCAAGCAGTCCATCTTATGTACTCATGGCCTCCTTGGATATGGCAAGACATTTTTTAGCATATTTTTCAGAGGAAGATCGAATAAAAACGATAAAAAGTGTCGAACATGTGAAGACTTTGTTGACCTCTTTTCCTTTTTGGGAAATTGTGCCTTCTGCGGATCCGTTAAAGGTAACGTTTCACGTGAAACATTCTTTTTCGACACAGTCCGTTAGGAATGTACTCGAAAAGGCAGGAATTTTCCCGGAGCTTGCGACTGATGAACAAATTTTATTCGTTCATGGGCTTGCTGCCTTCTCCCAAATAGATTTGTTGAAAAAAAGGCTGAAAACGATAGAGCTTCCATTAAAAAAATCAGCAAATCGTGCTACAATAGAGGAGACAAATTTTTTCCCGAATAAGATTCAGGAATTGGATTTGTCCTATCAAAAAATGAATAACGAAACAACGTATCCGGTCCCGATGAAGGAAAGTATAGGAGAAATAGCTGCTGAAGCAGTTATACCTTATCCGCCCGGCATTCCGCTCCTTTTAAAAGGAGAGAAAATTAAAGAAGTGCATATTGCGCGATTGGAAAAATTAATGGAGCAGGGCGTCCGTATACAGCATAGAGACGCAGGGATACGCATATATAGGAATAAAGGGGAACGAAGATGACAAAGGGTTTGTTTATTACATTTGAAGGTGGCGATGGAGCCGGCAAGACCACCATTCTAAATCAGATTTATGAAGAACTGACAGCACGAGGAATAGAAGTTATCAAGACAAGGGAGCCGGGAGGAATTCCTATCTCCGAGGAAATTAGAGATATTATTCATAATCCACTCCATCTTGAAATGGAAGAACGAACAGAAGCGTTGCTATATGCGGCAGCAAGAAGGCAGCATCTTGTAGAGAAGGTTTTTCCGGCTTTAGAAGCGGGCAAAATCGTATTATGCGACCGTTTTGTAGATAGCAGTCTCGTTTACCAGGGATACGCTAGAGGCATTGGTGTTGATGAAGTGTATGCTATTAATAAATTTGTCATTCAGGATTGTATGCCGGACGTAACGCTTTATTTCGATATCCCTCCAAGGAAAGGATTGGAACGTATTACAGCAAATTCTGATAGAGAAAAGAACCGCTTGGATTTAGAAACACTTGAGTTTCATGAGAAAGTCTACCAGGGCTATCAGTTAATCAGATCCCGTTTCTCGGAACGTTTTCAAACAGTCGATGCGGACCGTCCGCTTGAAACGGTATATCAAGACGTGTTCAAAAGAATAACTGCTTTGTTAAATAAATAAGCTAAAAGGGGCTGATCAATAATGAAATTAATTATAACAGTTATCCAAGACAAAGATTCCAATCGTTTGGTGAATGCATTGGGTGAAAATAAATTTCAAACAACGAAATTAGCAACAACAGGCGGTTTCTTAAAAGAAGGAAATACCACGCTGATGATTGGTTGTCAGGACGAGTATGTCAATGACGCACTCGAGATTATTCGTGATAATTGCTCTCACCGTGAACAGATGGTTGCGCCAATTTCACCGATGGGCGGAAATGCAGATTCTTATATTCCAAAACCGGTGAAAGTAGAAGTCGGCGGGGCTACCGTATTTATCCTGCCTATCGAGTCCTTTTACCAATTTTAAGAGAGAAGTCATATCATGCATGGTTTAATACGAAGAGAGGAGGAGAACAATGAAAATTTCCAGTGATATAGCAGCGCCGAGAGATGGCAATTTGCAGCGTTCTCCGCAGTCAAACAGCGTCTCTTCATTTCAAAACCTTGTACATTCTCAATCGGAACAACTTAAAACGCAGGAATTTACGCAGATGGTCAAACAAATTGCGGAACAAGGCAATAAACTGAGCCGCTATCGATCTTTTCGCGAGTTAGTTAAATTTAAACGCATGGTAAAAGGTTTTTTGGAAAAGGCAACATCAGAAGGTTACCTGTTAGAGAAGAAGCACAGCTTTGGAATGCAGGGAAGCAGACAATTGTCTACGATAAAGGTAATCGATGAAAAAATTGCCCAATTGGCAGAAAATGTGATGGATGAAGAAAAGAAAACCCTTGATATTCTTGGATTAATTGGAGAGATTAAAGGGTTGTTAGTTAATATGTATACATGAGTGTAGCTCTTACAAAAGAGGTGCAGTCTTTTGTGAAATTGGCAGAATAAGCAGTGAATAAGAAGCAAGTTTATGCTTTAAAGGTGGAAGTAATCATGCAGATATGGGAAGACATCGAAAAAATACAGCCTGTAGCAACGCGGACGCTGGTGAATAGTATCAAGAAAAATCGTATCTCCCATGCTTATCTGTTCCAAGGAGACAGAGGTACCGGAAAACAGGAAATGGCACTGCTTTTGGCAAAATATTTATTTTGTCAGAATCAGCAGGGGGCAAATCCATGTAACAACTGCATAAATTGTCAGCGGATTGATTCCGGGAATCATCCGGATATGCATTGGATTGAACCGGATGGTGCCTCTATCAAAATAGAACAGGTGCGTAATCTGCAGAAGGAGTTTACGTATTCCGGAATGGAATCCAGCAGGAAAGTTTATATTATTAAGGATGCAGATACATTAACAGTCAATGCGGCCAATCGTCTGTTGAAATTTTTAGAGGAGCCGAATGTGGAAACGACAGCGATGATGCTTACAGAGAATGGCCATGCAATACTGTCCACCATCCGGTCACGCTGTCAGATTATCGATTTACAGCCGCTCCCCCCAGGTGTTCTGCAGGAAAGACTGCAGCAGGAAGACATGAGTGAGACGGATGCGAAACTCTTAAGTACACTGACAAACAGTATGACAGAGGCCCTTGAACTTGCTCAAGATGATTGGTTTGCAGGGGCTCGAAAAATAGTGATACAATGGGTAGAAATGTATACTACACAACCTGAGGATATCTATACATTTGTTCATCAAAATTGGATACCTCATTTTAAAGATAGAGAAGGACAGGAACGTGGTCTGGACTTATTAATACTTGGTTTTAAAGACATATTAAATCAACATATATATACAGACGCCAATACGATACTATTATCTAATGACCCATCCAAGTCAGAAAAAAGGCTTATTACTTTTTCGCAATCTCAATTATTGACTATCTTACATCAGATATTAATGGCGAAAAGAAAATTAAAGGCAAATGTTCAGCCGACATTGGTTATTGAACAATTAGCGCTTCAAATACAGAGGTGAAAAAATGTTAGAAGTTATTGGCGTACGATTTAAGAAAGCCGGTAAAATCTACTATTTCGATCCAGATTCTTACCCGGTAACTACAGGCAGTTATGTAATTGTGGAGACAGTGCGGGGGATAGAATTTGGAAAAGTAGTTATTACGGAAAAGCAAGTGGATGAAGAAGATGTTGTTTTACCGTTAAAGAAAGTCATCCGGGTCGCAAATGAGAAAGATAAGCGGACGGTTGTAGAAAATCAGGATCAGGCACAAAAAGCCTTTGACATATGTACAGAAAAAATTACGCAACATAAGCTGGATATGAATCTGGTAGAAGTAGAATATACATTTGATCGCAATAAAATTATTTTCTATTTCACGGCAGATGGAAGGGTTGATTTCAGAAATCTTGTAAAAGACCTGGCATCGATGTTTAAGACACGTATCGAGCTGAGACAAATTGGAGTCAGAGACGAAGCAAAAATGCTGGGCGGAATCGGCCCATGCGGAAGGATGCTTTGCTGCTCTACGTTTCTTGGGGATTTTGAACCGGTTTCCATAAAAATGGCAAAGGATCAAAACCTTTCTCTTAACCCGGCAAAGATTTCCGGTCTATGCGGAAGATTGATGTGTTGCTTAAAATATGAAAATGATGCGTATGAAACAGCAAAGAGGGATTTACCTGATATTGGAGAGACAATACCGACGCCGCATGGTAATGGTAAAGTTGTAGGTTTAAATATTTTGGAGAAAATGATCCAAATTGAGCTCCAGGAAAAAGAGCGTGTTGTGGAGTATACATTAGATGAATTAATTGAACAAGGAATTGTAGCACAAGTCACAGAATAGAGGTGATTCGGCGTGGGAAACAGAGAAATATTTGACCAAGTTTCCGATATGGAAAAGCAAATTGGTGAATTATATGAGCAATTGGGAAATTTAAAAGGAAAGCTAAGTGATTTGCTTGAAGAGAATCACCGATTAGCCCATGAAAACCACCATTTGCGCAATCACCTGGATAATTATACAGAAGAATCTGTGGAAAAACAGCAAGAAAAAAGCGGCTCTAAGCAACGAAAAGGGATATTTCCAGGAGAGGGTTATGATAATCTAGCCCGCCTTTACGAGGAAGGATTCCATATTTGCAGTTTGGAGTTCGGAAGTCCGAGAAGAAATGAAGATTGTATTTTCTGTTTGGATTTCTTTGATAAAACGAAATAAATGTGAAATAAAGTATCGTATTGGGTAGCTGTCTTCCTGTGGAGGCAGCTCTTTTTGTGGTAAGGTATAGAGAGAACAAGGATGTGAGAGACCAATGGTGGAACTTTATGACGATGAGCGCATGGATTATTTATCAGCAGATGAATCAATGAAAATTATTCAAAGTCCGACAGCTTTTGCTTTTTCAATCGATGCTGTATTGTTAGCTCATTTTAGTTCGATTCCTAAAAAAAGAGGAAAGATTCTCGATTTATGTACAGGAAATGGAGTTATTCCTTTATTACTGTCCAAAAAATCATATGCTGCTATAACTGGGGTAGAGATTCAAGAACGTATTTTTCAGATGGCGGAAAGAAACGTCACTTTAAATGGTTTATCTTCCCAACTGCAGATGATTCATGGAGATTTAAAAGAAATGCAGGCGCTCCTAGAGCAGAGCTCATTTGACACGGTAACTTGTAATCCGCCTTATTTTAAAACACCTTCTAGAGCAGAACATAATCACAATGAATACCTGACAATCGCCAGACATGAAGTATATTGTACATTGGAGGATGTCGTAAAAGCTTGTAAACGATATGTTAAACCTGGCGGGAAAGTAGCTATGGTACACCGTCCGGGACGTTTTGTCGATATTTTGGAGCAGTTCAGGAAACATCGTATTGAGCCGAAACGTGTGCAATTTGTTTATCCGAAACAGGGAAAAGAAGCAAATATGCTCTTAATTGAAGGAATTCGTGACGGGAAAGCAGATGTGAAAATACTGCCGCCATTTTATATTTATGAACAGGATGGCTCTTATACGCAACAGGCAAAGGAAGTTATCTATGGCTAACGGAGAGCATATGGTATATGTCTTAAAATGCCAGGACGGGACGCTGTATACGGGATATACAAATGATTTAGAATATCGGATACGTATGCATGAAGCGGGAAAAGGGGCAAAATATACCCGGGGCAGAGGCCCCTTTGAAGTTATGTATACGTGTGCATTTGAAGATAAATCTGCTGCGTTGCGTGCGGAATATAAAATGAAACGGTTGACCCGACAAGAGAAGCTGGCAATCATTCAGGCCAGTGAGAAAGGAATGTGCGATGAATGAATATTCAACATAGCTACCATCCTCAGGAACATGCTGCATTATACGTTGTTCCCACACCTATTGGAAATCTAGAGGATATGACATTTCGGGCTATCCGGACGTTAAAGGAATGTACATTAATTGCTGCGGAAGATACAAGAAATACAAAAAAACTGCTTCATTATTTTGAGATTCATACGCCTCTTATCAGCTATCATGAACATAATCATCAAGAAAGGGAAAAACAGCTTTTGGATAAGATTCGTCAGGGAGAATCCATTGCTGTAGTCAGTGATGCGGGCATGCCTGCGATTTCTGATCCCGGTTCAGAACTGGTACAAGCTGCTGTCAGAGAAGAATTGGATGTTATTGTTTTGCCAGGTGCTAATGCTGCATTAGCAGCACTGGTCGGTTCGGGTTTAACAGCACAGCCTTTTACATTTTACGGTTTTCTTCCCAGGAAGAAAAAAGAAAAGAAAGAAACACTAGAAAAATTAAAACTTTTAAATTCCACTTTAATTTTTTATGAATCTCCTTACCGTATCAAGGATACACTGGAAACAGTGGAAGAAGTACTGGGAGACAGGCAAGCTGCAATAGGGAGGGAAATCTCTAAGAAATTTGAAGAATTTGTTAGAGGTTCCATTCAAGAACTTTTTTCCTGGAGTAAGAAAAATACGATGCGAGGTGAGTTTGTTCTAGTTATTGAGGGACAAAATGAAGCGATTTCGGCATCTTTGGAACAGGAATTAAGCTGGTGGCAGGATTTATCCATAAAAGAACATGTAGTGGCTTTAATGCGCGATGAAGATTTATCAAGCAAAGAAGCCATTAAGAAAGCAGCCGTGGAGAGAAAATTACCGAAGAGAGAAGTTTATCAAAACTACCATATTGACTAGCTGTTTTTCCATACCATGAAAAAGGGATGCCCTCTGGAGATAGAAGAGGCATCCCTTTTAGCTTTTTTAATATGTTTATTGAAAACGGTTTTGAATTTCTTCCATTAAAATTTTTGCACCTTCAGGGCTTAAAATCAAATTGCCGTCAGCGAGGGTCTGGTTGTCATCAGTTAGTTCGCCAGTTATTTGGCAAGTCATGTTCGGGCGATATTTCTTCAACACAATGCGGTCATTATCAACGTAAATCTCCATTGTATCCTTTTCTTTAATATCAAGCGTGCGACGTAACTCAATCGGAATAACTACACGACCAAGTTCATCAACTTTACGTACAATACCGGTAGATTTCATCTTAGCACTCCTCCAATAGTAGATTAATAGAATTTTCTGAATTAATAAATCTAGTTATCACATTCAGATAATGTGATAAATTGAAAAAAATGTCGTTACTCGTCGTTACTAATAATCTTAGAATAGCAACAATATTTGGTATTGTCAATACAATTTTACTGTAAAAGGAAAAGTATTATCGCTTTTTTATAAATATTCAGCTTTTTATACCGGTTTTATCGTCCTAGAGAAAGAAGCTACCATTTTTTTCGGTGATGCGCTCTAAAATGTTCTATAAAGAACATAACGAATAGGTACACAATTTGGCAAATTACGTTATAATAGCTACAATAGAAGTTGTCCTTTTATATTTACAGTTTGATATTATAAAAATGGCTCTTCACCAAAGTCTATGGATGAAAAATGGTTATATTTTTGATAAAGGCAACCGCTACGGAAAAACACTACGCTTTCCATGGGCTTGCGCTCAGCCTCCTCGAAAAAAAGAAGTTCACTTTTTTTCTGCGGGGTCTTCCCACTGCGCTTTCCCATAGGAGTCTCCGTGTTTTTCCTCCGCTAACTCGTGTCATTAACTTATTTATGAAATAGTATCAACCATAGATTTTGGTGTTGAACCATAAAAATAATAAGAAATATTTGATGCTAAAAGTTAATTTTGAATCTTTTTCGAAGGATATGGCAATGCTTGTTGCATAACAGCTATTACTCTGTATGGATGGATTAAAAACTTCTGTACGATTATTCGGAATAAGATTTTTTAAATAGCAAGAAACAGTCTAGGAGGAATGAAACGGATGGGAAGCAAAGACACTTTTTACATTACAACGCCAATATATTATCCGAGCGGGAAGTTACATATTGGCAATGCGTATACAACAATAGCTTGTGATACGATGGCAAGATATAAGCGTATGCTTGGATTTGATGTGTTCTATTTAACAGGAAGCGATGAACACGGCCAGAAAATTGAGCAGAAGGCAGTAGAAAAAAACGTATCCCCGCAAAGCTATGTGGATGAAATGGCTGCTGGAATGCAAGATTTATGGGAAACACTTGAAATAAGCTATGATAAATTTATTCGCACAACCGACAGTCAGCATCAGAAAGTGGTAGCGGATATTTTTGAGCAGTTCTTGAAACAGGGCGATATTTATCTGGATGAATATGAAGGTTGGTATTCTGTCCCGGATGAAACGTTTTATACAGAGACACAGCTTGTAGAAATTGAAAAAGATGAAGATGGGAATATTATTGGCGGAAAATCCCCGGACAGCGGGCATCCTGTTGAGCTGATTAAAGAAGAATCCTATTTCTTCCGGATGAGTAAATATGCAGATCAGTTATTACAATATTACGAGGAGCACCCTGATTTTATTCAGCCGGAATCTCGTAAAAATGAGATGATTAATAACTTTATTAAACCAGGTTTGGAGGATTTGGCCGTATCCCGTACAACCTTCAGTTGGGGCGTCAAGGTTCCAAGCAATCCGAAACATGTGGTTTATGTATGGATTGACGCATTGGCCAACTATATTACAGCACTAGGATATGGTACAGATAATGATGCAGATTTTCAAAAATATTGGCCAGCAGATGTCCATATGGTTGGAAAGGAAATTGTCCGGTTCCATACTATTTATTGGCCAATTATGTTAATTGCTTTAGATTTGCCGCTTCCTAAAAAAGTTTTCGGACACGGCTGGTTATTGATGAAAGATGGAAAAATGTCGAAGTCTAAAGGGAATGTTGTCTATCCGGAAATGCTGGTGGAACGTTATGGTTTAGATGCTGTGCGTTATTATTTAATGAGAGAAGTTGCTTTTGGCAGTGATGGTATTTTTACACCGGAAGATTTTATTTCCAGAGTGAATTATGATTTAGCAAATGATTTAGGAAACTTATTGAATCGTACCGTAGCGATGATTAATAAATATTTTGATGGAAATGTGCCGACTGTAAATGGGATTGTAAATAAAGAAGATGCTGATTTGCAAGAGACAGCAGCAACTATGGTTCAAGACTATCAAGAATCGATGGATCAAATGGAGTTCAGTAATGCATTGAAAAAAGTATGGGTGTTGATTTCCCGTGCTAATAAATATATTGATGAAACAGAGCCATGGATTCTTGCAAAAGATGAAGCGAAACATACAGAATTGGCAAGTGTGATGGCACATCTGGCCGAAACATTACGTGTGACAGCAACGATGCTGCAACCTTGCCTGACCCATGCTCCGAAGAAAATTATTGAACAGCTTGGTTTAGATGAAGCGAGCGGCTTATCTTGGGAAAATATCCAGTTTGGCAATTTTCCGGAAGATGTCACCGTTGTGAAAAAAGGAAAACCGATTTTTCCTCGGTTGGATGCAGAAGAGGAAGTAGCATACATCCGGTCACAAATGGGCGGATCTCCTGCAGCAGAGGAAGAAGAAGCAGATTGGGATCCGAATGACACGGAGCTCGTTTCAGCTAAAGACAAAGAAATCAAATATGATGATTTTGATAAAGTCGAGCTGAGAGTAGCGGAAGTGAAGGATTGCAGTAAAGTCGAAGGAGCGGATAAATTGTTGAAATTTCGCTTAGATGCCGGTGATAAAGCAGATCGGCAAATTTTATCCGGCATTGCGGAATATTATCCGGAACCAGAGAAATTAATTGGCAAAAAGGTTGTTATTGTGGCGAATCTTAAACCGCGTAAAATGCGTGGAGAAATCAGTCAAGGCATGATTCTTTCTGCAGAGAAAGACGGGGAGTTAGAAATAGTTCCCGCACCGGAAAGTGTACCAAACGGATCGCCGATTTCTTAAACGATAGGGAATGGAAGGGGAGCTGTCAATGTGTCAGCTCCTTCCTTTTTGCACGTTAGGAAAGTATAAAATTTTAGCGAATAAGAATTTCGACGTAGTAAAAATTTTTAAGTACCAAGTATAAGTGCAACTAAGGCATTCGCGAAAGGCTTGTCGAATGCCAAGTTTTCTTTAAAACGGATGATAAGAAGAAAAAGGATGGTTAAGATGTTATTTGACACACATGTTCATTTGAACGCAAGACAATTTGCTGAAGACCGGGAAGAGACGATTCAGCGTGCAAGAGATGCAGGTGTGGAGTATATGGTCGTGGTTGGTTTTGATCATGAGACAATCCCGCTTGCGATTGAAATTGCTGAAGAGAACGAGCATATTTATGCAGCGGTTGGATGGCATCCTGTTGATGCTATAGATATGACGGAAAAAGAGTTGGAATGGATTGAGAGGTTAAGTGCTCATCCAAAAGTGGTAGCAATCGGAGAAATGGGCTTGGATTATCACTGGGACAAATCGCCGAAAGATGTGCAGAAACAAGTTTTCCGCCAGCAGATTGCACTTGCTAAAAAAGTTAATATGCCGGTTATTATTCATAATCGAGAAGCAACAGAGGATATTATTGAAATTCTGCAAGAGGAACAGGCATCAGAAGTCGGCGGTATTATGCATTGTTACAATGATTCCATTGAATATGTCCAGACATGCCTGGATATGGATTTTTATATCTCTTTAGGTGGCCCCGTAACGTTTAAAAATGCGCCATTACCCAAAGAAGTAGCGAAACAGGTTCCTTTAGACCGTCTGCTGATTGAAACAGATGCGCCATTCTTGGCACCGCATCCATATCGTGGAAAACGAAATGAGCCAGCTTATGTCGCTCGTGTAGCGGAAGATATTGCGGCATTACGTGAGATGGACGTGGAAGAACTCGGGAACATTACAACGGAGAATGCGAAACGGTTTTTTAAAGTGAACTGATTTTTGATGACAACAGAATAAAGTGGAGGAAAACGATTGAAAATAAAAGAAATGATTGTAGTAGAAGGCCGGGATGATACGACGCGCATTCAGTTGGCTGTAGATGCAGATACGATTGAGACAAATGGTTCTGCAGTGAATAAGATAACGCTCGATAAAATTCGTCATGCTAAGGAAAAACGTGGAGTCATTGTTTTCACGGATCCCGATTACCCGGGTGAACGGATCAGGCATTTGATTAATCAAGCTGTTCCCGGCTGTAAGCATGCTTTTTTACGAAGAGATCAAGCGAAGGCAAAGCGTGCGGGAAATAGAAGTTTAGGGATTGAACATGCTTCGGTAGAGGATATTCAAAAAGCGCTAGCTGAGGTTTATGAACTGGCTGATTTTTCGGATAGTGATATTACTAAAGAGGATCTGGTTAACAATGGTTTTATTGGTGGCAAAAAAGCGTCAGAGCGCAGAGAACGGCTCGGAGAATTTTTGCATATTGGCCACACCAATGGGAAGCAGCTGTTAAAACGCCTCACCCAATTTCAAATTTCCAGGAGACAATTTGAAGAAGCGGTTGAACGGATAGAGCAGGAGGAACAGGATGTCTAAAAAATATATAGCAACACCGTCGAGAACCCAAGAACTGCTGAAGAAATATGGTTTTGCATTCAAGAAAAGTTTAGGTCAAAATTTTTTAATCGATGTGAATATATTAGAAAATATTATGCAACAAGCAGGTATTACAAAAGAAACAGGAGCCATTGAAGTCGGTCCGGGTATGGGTGCTTTAACAGAACAGCTGGCGATTCATGCAGAGAAGGTCGTTGCCTTCGAAATTGATCAGCGTCTGCTCCCTATTTTAAAAGAGACGTTGGCAGACTATCCGAATATAGAGATTATTCATCATGATATATTAGAGGCGGATGTAGCCGAAGTCATCAAGTCTTATTTCAGAGAAGGTCAGGATATTCATATTGTCGCTAATCTCCCCTATTATATTACGACACCTATTCTGATGAAACTTATTCGTGCCCATCTTCCGGTGACAAGTCTGACTGTAATGATTCAAAAGGAAGTAGCAGACCGAATGGCTGCTGTGCCCAATACGAAAAGTTATGGATCGCTTAGTATTGCTGTACAATATTATACGGAAGCCAGCGTGGTATTAAATGTACCTAAAAAGGTGTTCATGCCGCAGCCTAATGTAGATTCCAGTGTTTTAAAACTTGTGATGCGAAAAGAACCGCCTGTTCAGGTAGATAATGAAGATTTCTTCTTTGAACTAATCCAGGCAAGCTTTGCTCAAAGAAGAAAAACGCTCCGGAATAATCTAAATAGGTTCTTGCAGGACAAGTTTGAAAAACAGCAGGTAGAAGTATTCCTTGAAGAAGCAGCGATAGATGGAAGCAGGCGCGGAGAAACGTTAACCATGGAGGAATTTGCGACCTTAGCAAATGTCGTTTATAAGGAGTTGGCAGAAAGCTAATCGGAAGATATGTCTTCTGATTAGCTTTTTTAGATGGAACAGAGCTGTACTTTGATTCATACAATAAGAAGGAGTAAAAGGTGAGAGGTGCAGTGATGGATATACAGAAAGGTGCGTTAGTAACAAGGAAATCATATCATCATGATTTATTGTTTCGTGTGGCAGAAATCAAAAAAGGAGCGGCTATCCTTCATGGAGAAGAACTCCGGTTAAAAGCAGATGCATCTCTGTCTGATTTAAGCCTGGTGGACCAAAGAGAACACAAAAAAAGAAAAGCGGCTGACAGAGCAAAACAGGAATCGTCCTACCGCTTATTTCGTCAGGACTATCAGATGATGAAAGAAAAAAGAAACTATGAGGCAACAGAAGGTTATACAGATTCGGTGAGTTATTTTCAACTGCCGGCAAAAGTGCTTCATATAGATGGCGACCCGTCTTATTTAAGAAAATGCATCCAATTATATCAACGGATTGGACTGCAGGTACACGGGGTTCATTTTGCAGAGACAGAGATGTCATTTCAAATAAAAGATTTACTTCAGAAAATCCAGCCCGATATTATGGTTATTACTGGTCACGATGCTTATTCCCAATATAAAGGATCGAAGCATGATTTAAGTGCTTATCGTCATTCCAAATACTTTGTAGAAGCAGTACGGGAAGCAAGAAATATTTATCCCAACCTGGATGAGCTCGTTATTTTTGCAGGTGCTTGCCAATCGCACTTTGAGTCATTAATCCGCGCGGGAGCAAATTTTGCCAGTTCCCCATCCCGAGTCAATATTCATGCATTGGATCCGGTTTATATTGCCGCGAAAGTAGCGTATACCTCATTTATGGAAAGCGTATCTGTATGGGAAGCACTCCGTAATACATTAACCGGAGAAAAAGGTTTGGGGGGTATTCAAACAAGAGGGTTGTTGCGAACCGGCATGCCTTATTTGGCAAGTGAAGCAGAAGAGGAAATATAAGAAGGTATCATGCCGGAAAAAGGGAATGAAGGAGATTGCAAAGATGCTCCTATTTCCCTTCTTTTCATCACAAACAGTGGAAGAGCATTGTTATAAAATCAGCCTGCTAACTTATTTTTTGTACCAATTTATGAATAAAAATAGAAATACGACAAATAATAACAGAAACAACCATAATTCATAGTTGACAACCAAAAACATATGCTGATATAATTGTATATTTTATTTGACCTACCATCGGCATATATGTTAGAATAAGTATATGTGAGGTGGAGTGTAGTGGGCAAAACGTTGATCGAAATTAAGCAAGGTCTAGACGGTCAGGTAGGTAAACGGTTAAGGCTCAGAGCGAATGGCGGAAGACGGAAAACCATTGAGAGATGTGGTATTCTAGCGGAAACATATCCCTCTGTTTTCATTGTTGAGCTTGACCAGGACGAAAATGCATTCGAACGTGTTTCATACAGCTATACAGACATATTGACAGAAACGGTGGAGCTAAATTTTGTAGAAGGAAGTTCAGCGCTTATTTTAAAACAGTAGACAAGCATTTGTCTGCTGTTTTCTTTATAAAGGCTATGTACATGGAAAAGAGAAGGTGTATAGGATTGTGTCATTTTAACAGGCTCTTGGGATTGTCCTGTATGTGTGCAAGAAATGGTTCCCCTGGTTAATTGTTCTTCGGGTGAATAAAAGGAAAATACATAAGCTATGATTGCCGGTCGAGAAATACATTCATTCGTAAAGGGGAGCTTTTATATGAGCAGACGCGGGATGATGTCTACGCAAATGAAAGAAGAAATAGCGAAAGAATTAGGTTTTTACGATACGGTACAGCAGGAGGGCTGGGGAGGAATAAAATCCCGTGACGCCGGTAATATGGTGAAACGGGCAATTGAAATGGCAGAAGAAAGCATGAAAAAGAGCGAGTCCTAAAAAGGGGCTTGCTCTTTTTCACTACAAGAGCATGTTCAAACATCATTTACACATCAGAACTGACGAGGGTCATTCTCATTGCCAGCCTGTATGAACAGACATTCTCTTTATCTGTACAAAATTAGCCTCTGCGTTTTGATTATGATACAATAAAACATATTTTTATGGACGTGGGTTATGATTTCAAATAGGTGAACGAATTTCCAACGCTTTGAGGATGTGATTGAAGATGCTTGTCATGGAAAAGGCACCTGCTAAGATAAATTTGTCATTAGATGTATTAAATAAACGGGATGACGGCTATCATGATGTGGAAATGGTCATGACAACGATAGACTTAGCAGATCGTTTAGAATTACGGGAATTACCTGCAGATAAAATTCAATTATCTTTGGAAAGCCGTTATGTTCCCAGTGACGAAAGAAATTTGGCATATAAAGCAGCGGTCTTATTTAAAGAAACATATAAAATAAACAAAGGTGTTCACATCCGGATTGATAAATCTATTCCTGTTTCAGCTGGATTGGCTGGGGGAAGTGCTGACGCTGCGGCTGTTTTACGGGGGCTTAACCGATTATGGCAAATGGATATCCCATTAACGGAATTAGCTGACTTGGGCGCACAATTGGGAGCGGATATTGCTTTTTGTGTTCACAGTAAAACAGCGATTGCGAAAGGATACGGTGAGTTTATTGAATTCTTGCCGGCACCGCCTGCTTGCTGGGTTGTTATTGCCAGGCCGGATATTGGTGTATCTTCTTATACGGTGTTTGATCAAATTAAAATTCCTGAATTAGAGCATCCGGAGACAGAAAAAGTATTAGAGGCTTTATACGAAGGGAACTTCTCAAAGTTATGTCATCATTTGGGAAATGCGCTGGAGGCTATCACGTTCTCCATGCACCCAGAGGTGGCGAAGTTAAAAGAAGCTATGCAGCTGGCAGGAGCAGAAGGTGTGATGATGAGCGGAAGCGGGCCAACAGTGTTTGGCTTAATGAAGCATCATCGAAAAGCACTGCGAATCTACAACAGCATGCGGGGCTTTTGCAAGGATGTACAATTAATCCGGATGTTAGGATAGGCATTGCTAAAATGCATATGAAAATGCTATATTATATAAAGAACATTCGGATTTGAGGTGTGATTTTGAAAAGAAGTAATCGATTGGTTGTGTTAACAGAATACTTTCTGGAAAACCCAAGGAAACATATTCAATTGCCTTACTTTGTAGAGCTTTGTAATACTACAAAATCATCGATAAGTGAGGATTTAGATATTATAAATGAAGTGTTTCAACATAAAGGATTAGGCTACTTAGAAAGAACAACCGGCGCTGGCGGCGGTGTGAAGTATATTGCTACCAGCTCTGCAGAAGCTGGTGAAAATTTTATAACCACGCTTCAAAAGAAATTAGAAGACCCTGTACGGATTCTTCCGGGAGGATATTTATATATGAGCGATATCCTTGGCGATCCTTCCATGGTCCGGGAAATTGGACGTGTTTTTGCTTCCTGCTTTGCCCATTTAGAGATTGATGCTATTGTAACAGTTGCTACAAAAGGAATCCCTCTTGCTTATGCAACAGCTTCCTTTTTAAATGTTCCCGTTATTATAGCACGCAGAGATCCGAAAGTAACAGAAGGATCATCCGTAAGCATTAATTATGTTTCCGGGTCATCCAGAAAAATTCAAACAATGGTGCTGCCAAAACGCAGTTTACCAGATGGCTCCAATGTGTGTATCATAGATGATTTCATGAAAGCTGGAGGAACGATTACAGGAATAAAGAGCCTGTTAAAGGAATTCTCTGCAACTGTACAAGCTGTCGGTGTCCTTGCAGAAGCAGATGATGAAGAAGACGAAAGAGTGGTTACGGATTATACTTCTCTTTTAAAAATTTCTCCAGTCGACATACAAAATCATCACGTTTCCGTACAACCGGGAAATTATCAAATGGGTTTGTAAACCAAAATGGGAAATCACATAGCACAGGTATATCATACAGATCTTAGTCTATATACAGATTAAGATCTTTTTTAATGGAATGATAGATATGTTTGGAAGAAAAAGGTGGATAATGGTAACTAAAAATGTCGAAAGCAATCGAAATTTTAGGTATAGAGAATAATGAATTTAAAATATTTTATTTTATTGGTATTTATAAGAAGGATTTTTGTAATTTATGTTGAAGTAATATAAGTATAAAGGATGATTTTTGAATTAGGAAAAAGGTGGTGAAGCATCATGGAAGTGACTGACGTTAGATTACGCCGCGTAAAAACAGATGGAAGAATGCAGGCTATTGCTTCCATTACATTGGATGATGAGTTTGTTGTACATGATATCCGTGTTATTGATGGAAATAGCGGGTTATTCGTTGCAATGCCTTCAAAGCGGACGCCGGACGGAGAGTTCAGGGATATAGCCCACCCTATTAACTCCGGGACACGCTCAAAGATTCAAGAAGCTGTTTTAGGAGAGTATCATCGGGACAGCAGCGATGAAGAAGGGTTGAGTTACAAAGAAGAAGCTGGTGTTTCCTGACAGATAATTTTAATAGCGAATGGATAGGAAGGCAAAAATCTGAATGCAGATTTGCCTTCTTTTTTGTTTGTTAACATATTATTTTTAGGAGAGGGTTGCTATTGTCAAAGTTTTTTCATGCATTTTCGTAAAGCAATGCAACAAAAAAAAGAAAATATGATAACATAGAAATAGAAATTAAACCTTTTATTTAATTGAAATAAAGGTTTTTTTACGATATATTTTTAAATGGATATTTAGAGATGATGGAGGTTTCCTAATGGCGAATCGATTTGCTGTTATTTTAGCAGCAGGACAAGGAACAAGGATGAAATCAAAGTTATACAAAGTACTTCATCCTGTAGTTGGCAAACCGATGGTACAGCACGTTGCGGATCAATTACAAGAGACACAACTGGATAAATTAGTTACCATTGTCGGGTTTGGAGCAGAGCAAGTAAGAGAACAGCTTGGAGAAACCAGTGATTTTGTCGTACAAGAAGAACAGCTGGGGACTGGACATGCTGTGATGCAGGCTGGGGATTTGTTGCAGGATAAGGAAGGTGTAACAATTGTAGCTTGTGGAGACACCCCCTTGATTCGGGCAGAAACATTCCAGAAATTGTTTGAACACCATGAACAAACAGGTGCGAAAGCAAGTATATTGACGGCTCTTGCAGATAATCCGGCCGGATATGGACGAGTTATTCGAAATCATGCAGGAGAAGTAGAGAAAATTGTTGAACATAAAGACGCCAATGAAGCAGAATTGGATGTCAAAGAAATAAATACAGGAACCTATTGCTTTGATAATAAAGCATTGTTTGAAGCTTTAAAATCCGTTTCCAATGACAATGCGCAAGGAGAGTATTACTTACCTGATGTCGTAAAAATATTAGCTGATCAAGGAGAGCGTATCAGTGCTTACGTGGCAGCTGATTTTAATGAAACAATAGGAATTAACGACCGTGTGGCTTTAAGTGAAGCAGAAAAAATTATGAAAAAACGTATTAATGAGCTACATATGCGTAACGGTGTAACGATTGAAGACCCGGATCATACGTATATTGGACCGGACGTGGACATTGCAGCAGATGTATACCTTCATCCGGGAACGATTTTAAAAGGGGAAACGTCCATCGCTTCCGGATCGGAAATTGGTCCGCATACAGAAATAAGAGACTGTGAAGTTGGGGAAGATACAAAGGTTCGGTTCAGTGTTGCTCTGGACAGCCGCATTGGCAACCGTGTGAATATTGGACCTTATGCACATATACGTCCTGCCTCCAATGTCGGAAACGATACGAAAATCGGTAATTTTGTTGAATTGAAAAAGACAGAACTGGGCGATAACAGCAAGGTTTCACATCTCAGCTATGTTGGAGATGCCAGTGTAGGAGAGCGTGTAAATGTTGGTTGTGGTACAATTACAGTAAATTATGATGGGAAAAATAAATTCCTGACAACCATTGAAGATGATTCATTTATTGGATGCAACTCCAATTTAATTGCGCCGGTTACAGTGGGCAAAGGAGCATATGTGGCAGCCGGATCAACGATTACAAATGATGTACCCGATGAAGCATTGTCCATTGCAAGGTCTAAACAGGCAAATAAAGAAGGATATGCGAAGAAGTTTAAAAAATAGATTACAAATTCATGGAGGTTAGAGGAATGTCATCCAACTATAAGGACGCGTCGCTGAAAGTTTTTTCATTAAACTCAAATCCAGCATTGGCAGAAAAAATAGCAGCTCAAATCGGGACAGAATTAGGGAAATGTACCGTAACACAATTTAGTGACGGAGAAATTCAAATTAATATAGAGGAAAGCGTACGTGGATCTGATGTGTATGTTATTCAATCTACATCTTCCCCGGTTAACCAGCATATTATGGAATTACTTATTATGGTGGATGCGTTGAAGCGGGCTTCTGCTAAATCCATTAACATTGTGATGCCGTATTACGGCTATGCACGTCAGGATCGTAAAGCAAGAGCGCGTGAACCAATTACAGCAAAATTAGTAGCAGATTTATTTGAAAAAGCAGGAGCAAACCGGATGATTACACTTGATTTGCATGCTCCGCAAATTCAAGGTTTCTTCGATATTCCAATTGATCACTTGCAGGGTGTCCCTATTTTAGCAGATTACTTTGAGGAAAAGAATTTAGACGATGTGATTGTTGTTTCCCCTGACCACGGCGGTGTAGTACGGGCCAGAGCAATGGCTGACCGTTTAAAAGCGCCGATTGGTATTATTGACAAACGACGTCCGAAACCAAATGTTTCAGAGGTTATGAATATTATTGGCAATATTGAAGGAAAGACAGCGATTTTAATTGATGATTTAATCGATACAGCAGGCACCATTACATTAGCAGCGAACGCATTAATTGAAAGTGGCGCGAAAGAAGTTTATGCTTGTTGTACGCACCCGGTTTTATCCGGTCCCGCAATGGAACGTATTGATAATTCGAAAATTAAAGAGCTTGTTGTCGCAGATACGATACCTTTACCGGATGAAAAAAGAATTGATAAAGTGACCGAATTATCTATTGCTTCCCTGATTGGAGAAGCTATAATCCGCGTCCACGAAATGCAGTCCGTAAGTATTCTTTTTGATTAATGCATAAAAAAGAATTTGCAGCCTGTTAGGGTGCTTTCCGCTTTTTAAAATTTTTAGGTTTAACTTGTTCCATTTTAGGGTAAGTATTATATTGACCGTTTATTTTATTGAGAGACATGTAATACATTCACAATAAATGACGAGGTTTTATCATATTATTAATCAACTTGGAGGGTGATACGAATGGCAGTACAATTAAACGCACAAAAAAGAGAAGATCTTACAAAATCAGTAACACAAGAAATCAGAAAAAGTGGTAGAATCCCAGCAGTTGTTTATGGGAAAGATAAAGAATCCAGAACCATTTCTGTGGATAGTGTAGATTTAGTAAAAACCGTAAGAGATGAAGGCAGAAACGCTATTATTTCACTGAAAGTCGAAGATGGCAGCGCAGTAGATGTAATGCTTCACGACTATCAAATAGACCCATTGAAAGATGATGTGCTTCATGCCGATTTCTATATCGTAAATATGGCAGAAGAAATGGACGTTGACGTTTCTGTTCGCCTGGAAGGTGAATCAAAAGGCGAAAAAGAAGGCGGCGTTCTGCAGCAGCCATTTTATGAAATTCTGGTTCGCGCAAAACCAAGAGATATTCCTGAAGAAATCGTAGTAGATGTATCTGATTTGGATGTAAACGACAGCCTGTCTATTTCTGATTTGAAAGTTACAGGGAACTTTGAATTTATGGTTGAACCGGATACGACAATTGCTTCCGTTGTTCCTCCAACTACAGAAGAAGATCTAGATACAGAAGCTGACGAAAGTGGAGAACCAGAAGTCATCAATGAAAAATCCGGATCAGAGGAATCCTGATTCATAAATCAACAAGAAGTAATAGTGTGTGTTCAAAATAACGATAACACCGGCCCGGCAAAATCTGAAGGTCTGGGTATTCTAAACAGCAGTTTTTAAGGATAAGTCTGTTTGATTGGACTTTTTTGAACACCCTCTAATACCTCCCTTCTTTACGTGCACTGTATAGGTGTGCGTAAAGAAGGGTTATTGTATTTGGGAAAAATGTGGTTTGAAAAAGTGAGGGTATGATAATGAAATTAATTGTAGGATTGGGAAACCCCGGTAGAAAATATAAAAAAACACGGCATAACATTGGCTTCCAAACAATTGATGCACTGTTGGAACGGCATGGATGGAAATTAAATAACTCCAAATTTCATGGAGACTATGCCATCGAGCATTTCAATGGAGAAAAGATTATGTTATTACAACCGCAAACCTATATGAATTTATCGGGGGAGTCCATTCGCCCATTGATGGATTATTATCAAATAGAGACAGACGATGTGGTAGTTATCTATGATGACCTGGATCTGCCGGCCGGAAGAATCAGATTACGGCAAAAAGGCGGACATGGCGGCCATAATGGTGTTCGTTCGACGATCAATCATTTAGGTACGAAAGAATTTAAACGTGTTCGTTTAGGTGTAGGGCGTCCGGCAAACGCAACCCCTGTTATAGATTATGTATTAGGAAAGTTTCCAAAAGAGGAGCAAAAAGCTGTCGAACAAAGTATTCAAGATGCAGCAGATGCTATAGAAACATGGGCAGAGGGAAAACCATTTATCGAAGTGATGAATGATTTCAATCACTAAAACATATCTTTCTACTTAAACATGAATGAGAAGGAAGGTATATTCTAATTCAGCCCGGTTAAAACTAAGAAAAGGTGCACAGGCATCTTTCTTTATGCAGGAAAGAGACTGTGCTTTGAATCTTTGTATTTAAATCGGGGTGAATCTGATGGTTATCAATTATGGTTGTCGGCATTGCGGGAAAGAGATCGGCATGTTGAATGATACAGAAATGGATGTGTCCTTGCGTTTTCTTGACCTTTTGAAAGAACAGGATATGGCAGAAATGTTGACACCTGCACAAGATGGCTCTTTTCGCCTGGAAGTTATTTGCGAATATTGCCAGCAGGCTCTCGACACACATCCGGATTATCATGAGCTCGATTATTTCTTACAATAAGTGAATGAGCTTTAAACGGACAATCATTATCCAGATAGATATAATATGTTTTATAGAGGATGTTCAAAAAGTCCAATAAAAATGACGCGGCGAATTCTCTAGTTGACTAGCAAATTCCAATGGGGCTGCGATTACTCGCCCCACCAAAACCGTTACTCACGTATTATAAAGCATACGCTCCGTTCGGGATTTTCTAGTCGCCTTGAACTTCTTGGTCCTATTTATCGGACTTTTTGAACACGCACTTATAGCATTTTGAAAAATACTTTATTAATTTAGAGGGGAATACGAATGAAAGCAATTCATAATTATTTAAAAACACAGGAAGACATTCAGTCGGTCATGGATGGATTGCTTGCAGGAATGAAAGAGCAGATGGTTGCCGGTTTAAGCGGTTCTGCCAGAAGCCTGCTTCTTTCCACCGTACATCAATCCATGAATCGTCCTTTATTAATTGTGACACATCAATTAGCCCAGGCACAGCAGCTCTATGATGATTTGGCAGAGCTGACGGATGGTGAAGGTGTGTATCTTTATCCTGTCAATGAGTTAATAGCCTCGGAAATGGCTGTGGCCAGTCCGGAATTGCGCGCTCAGCGCATTGATGCATTAACCGCCTGGACAGAGAGAGAAAAAGGGATATTAATTGCGCCTGTCGCGGCATTAAAAAGAATACTGCCGCCAAAAGCATATTGGAATAAATATCAGCTTCTATTTCAAGTTGGCAAAGACATTGAAGTGGAGGCTTACTTGCGTTCCCTGGTAGAAATGGGGTATGAAAGCGCCTCAATGGTTTCAGCGCCCGGCGAATTTAGCCAGCGTGGAGGCATTATTGATATCTACCCAATTACGGAGCAGAATCCGATTCGAATTGAATTATTTGATGAAGAGGTAGATTCTATCCGTTATTTTGACGCAGCGTCACAGCGTTCTCTGGATAAATTAGAAGAAGCAACGATTAACCCTGCAACGGAATTGCTGATTGATAAACAGGGGATGGTAAAAGTCGCAGAACGGGTGGAAGATGCACTTTCTGATACGCTGAAAAAAGTTAAAACATCTTCTGATAAGGAAGAGCTGAGCGAAGTAGTTGAACAGGATATTGAACAGTTTAAACAATTCAACCGTTTTCCGGGCATGTATAAATACATTGGCTATTTATATGATGAACCAGCTAGTTTATTAGATTATCTGCCAAGGAATGGGGTTATCTTTTTTGATGAAATGAGCCGCATTCATGAAACGGCAACCAATTTGGACCACGAAGAATTGGAATGGTATACCGGTCTACTGGAAGGAAATAAAATGGTCCGTGACAGCCAGTTTTCTTTCGGTTGGAACACACTGCTAGATAACATGACACATCCGCGTGTCTATATGTCTGTGTTTATGCGGCATATTCCGAATACCAACCCGCAAAATGTTATTAATCTATCGACAAGGTCTATGCAGGAATTCCATGGGCAGATGCCTTTATTTAAAAATGAGTTAAAACGCTGGGAAAAGGGCGATTTTTCTGTTGTTATTCTTACGCCTAATGAACAGCGGGCGGAGAAAGTACATTCTATTTTAGAAGATTATGATATCGAGACACAGGTGGAGAAGCAATTAACCCTGCCTGTCCAAAAGCCGACTATTATTGTTGGCAACTTGCATTCCGGCATTGAGTTTCCGATGCATAAATTGGCGATCATTACGGAAAATGAATTATTCAAACAGCGAGTAAAGCGCCCGAGAAAGCAGCCTAAAGTTACCAATGCCGAACGGATAAAAAGTTACCAAGAACTAAAAGTCGGCGATTATGTTGTCCATGCAAATCATGGTGTCGGAAAGTATATCGGGATTGAAACCTTGGAAGTAAATAAACTGCATAAGGATTACATGCTGATTCAATATTCCGGCGACGATAAGCTGTTTGTGCCGATTGATCAAATTGACTTGGTTCAAAAATTTGTCGGTTCAGAAGGGAAAGAACCTAAATTATATAAATTAGGCGGATCGGAATGGACAAAGGTAAAGCGTAAAGTCCAGCGTTCAGTTGAAGATATTGCGGATGATTTAATCAAACTATATTCCGAACGCGAATCCCGTCAAGGATATGCTTTTTCCCCAGATTCAGAATTACAGCGTGATTTTGAAGCTTCTTTTGCGTATCAGGAAACAGAAGATCAGTTACGCTGTATCGCAGAAATTAAAGAAGATATGGAAAAAGTAAAACCAATGGACCGCCTGCTCTGCGGGGACGTAGGTTACGGAAAAACAGAAGTAGCTATCCGTGCCGCTTTCAAAGCAGTAGCTGATGATAAACAGGTGGCTATTCTTGTGCCGACAACGATCCTGGCGCAGCAGCATTACGAAACCATTCGTGAAAGATTTCAGGATTACCCGATAAACATTGGACTATTAAGTCGTTTCCGCACCCGTAAACAATCCACTGAAACAACCAAAGGTCTGGAAAATGGAAATATGGATATTGTTGTAGGAACGCATCGTCTGCTGTCAAAAGACGTGAAGTATAAGGATTTAGGTTTGCTTGTCGTCGATGAGGAACAGCGTTTTGGTGTAAAGCACAAAGAAAAAATTAAACAGCTGAAAACCAATGTGGATGTATTAACATTGACCGCAACACCGATTCCGAGAACATTGCATATGTCAATGCTTGGTGTTCGAGATTTATCTGTTATTGAAACACCGCCGGAAAACAGGTTCCCTATTCAAACGTATGTGATAGAATATAATCCAACTTTTATCCGAGAAGCGATTGATCGGGAGATGTCCAGAGGCGGGCAGGTATTCTTCTTGCATAACCGAGTGGAAAATATTGAAAAGACCGCCCGTGACATTGGGATGCTGGTGCCAAATGCGAGAGTGGCTATTGCCCATGGGCAGATGAACGAGTCCGAATTGGAGAATGTTATCTTCGGTTTTATTGAAGGAGAATTTGACATTTTAGTCAGTACGACTATTATTGAGACGGGCGTGGACATTCCGAATGTAAATACGCTCATTGTCAATCATGCAGACCGTATGGGACTCAGCCAGCTTTATCAGTTAAGAGGGCGCGTCGGACGTTCCAACCGGGTAGCTTATGCTTATTTCACCTATCAGCGTGATAAGGTATTAACAGAAGTTGCTGAGAAAAGGCTGCAGGCAATTAAAGACTTTACGGAGCTTGGTTCCGGATTTAAGATTGCGATGCGTGACTTATCTATTCGCGGTACCGGGAATCTGCTCGGTGCACAGCAGCATGGATTTATTGATTCTGTCGGTTTTGACATGTATTCACAAATGCTGAAAGATGCCATCGATGCACGTAAAGAAGGAAAAGAAATCGAAGACATCCAGCCATTTGAACCGGAGATTTCATTAAAAATCGATGCGTATATTCCGGATGAATACTTGGATGATGAGAAACAGAAAATTGAAATGTATAAACAATTCCAGAATCTGGACAGTCCAGAAGAAGTCCAAGATTTGCGAGATGAATTGATCGACCGCTTTGGAGATTATCCTGCTGAAGTCGAGAATTTATTCACGGTAAGTATTATGCGAATGCATGCTAAAAAACAGCGTGTCCAATCCATTACTGAAGCGCCGAAGAAAATAACATTGCTGGTTGATGAAGCACGCAGCCAGGAAATTGATGGTTCTAAATTATTTGAAGTAGCTAATCAATTTGATCGTCAAATCAGCCTGGGAACAGAAAACCAAAATTTAAAAGCAGGCTTTAAATGGCGTAATGACAAAGCTTATAAACGTCATGACCTCGTGATAGAATTTATTAAAAAATTAAATGATGTCAATCGTTAAATAGGATTGAATCAGCAGAAAAGCTGCTTTCTTATGTAAGAGAGCGGCTTTTTTTAATCAAATTAAGACTCAACCCCCGATAAAATTACAAAAATTTCATTTGGAATGTATAGTTATTTCTGGTTGATTCATACTATAACAACAATCAGTGATGAAAAGGTTTCAATGCAAACCGGAATTGTCACTTAGAATGGGAGGATACTTAGATGAAAGCAACTGGAATAGTACGTCGTATTGACGATTTAGGAAGAGTAGTGGTGCCGAAAGAAATCAGAAGAACTTTGCGGATTCGTGAAGGCGACCCTCTCGAAATTTTTGTAGATCGAGAAGGGGAAGTCATTTTAAAAAAGTATTCGCCAATTAGCGAGCTGGGTCATTTTGCGAAAGAATATGCGGAGGCATTATTTCAATCTTTACAAGCGCCCATCGTTATTACAGACAGAGATGAAATTATTGCTATCGCCGGAGAGTCCAAGAAAGAATATTTAAATAAGCCGCTCAGCAGCCGTATGACAGATATTATTGAAGGACGTTCTCCGGTTTATGAAGGAGATAAAACGCAAGTAGAAATTATAGATGGGAAGGAACAGGAACTGCACTCTTATACGATTCATCCTATCATTGCCAATGGTGATCCAATTGGCTGCGTGATGATTTTCTCTCAAGATGATAAGTTGAACAAAGTAGAACAGAAAGCAGCAGAAACAGCCTCTGTTTTCCTGGCAAAACAAATGGAATAGAACAGCGTTTTACGGATAAGAAAGCAAGAAGAAGCTTTCTCTAGGTTACCTCCAATCTAGAGCACAGGCTTCTTTTTATTATTTATTAATATCTTAACTTTTGCACTTTAAAAAGTAACTTTCATTTCATACAGATGTTGGCACAGGTGAGCAGGTAAGGTGTAAGGCTACCGCTGCGGCGGACCGTTTTGCTTTCCGACGTACAGGACGTACTAGTGCCACGCGGCTGAAGTAAATACCCCACATTAAATTTGTAAGGTTTTAGCTTCCTTCGTCCAACGGAATGGTTTAGCCAAATGTTCATTGTAGTAACTGATAAATTGTTTTATCTTTTGT